>NZ_JAXBVE010000026.1:0-73291 GCF_035181445.1 Photorhabdus africana | reverse complement strand
AAACCTTAAAACCTTAAAACCTTAAAACCTTAAAACCTTAAAACCTTAAAACCTTAAAACCTTAAAACCTTAAAACCTTAAAACCTTAAAACCTTAAAACCTTAAAACCTTCTGATGGCCTTAACCTCCTTTTATTGCCATTTTTATACTTTTTTTACACATCCCCTCACTCTTTTATCAGCTTCTTTGCATCTCCTTCCCTAATCTTTACCCAATGGATTTCAAGATGGATCGCGACGGCAAGGGAGCGAATCCCCGGGAGCATAGATAACGATGTGACTGGGGTGAGTGAGTGCAGCCAACAAAGGGCAACTTGAAAGATAACGGGTATTTATTCATCCAAGTTTTCAGGAGATTAAGCAGTGAGCATATTCTTCATTTCCGGCGCGTTATTAGTAGCTCTGTTACTGGTTTATCTGATTTATGCGCTACTTCATGCGGAGGATTTTTAAATGGCAGCATCCGCTTTTTTATTGATCACCAGTTTCTTACTGATTTTGATGGTACTGGCAAAACCACTCGGAAACGTTATCGCCAACCTGATCGACGGTAATATTCCACGCGGGCTGACTAAAGCAGAATCTGGCCTTTGGCGTTGCTGTGGCTTACAGAAACCGGGCGGCACAGTCAAAGAAATGAACTGGTGGCAATACGCATTAGCTATTATTATTTTTAATCTGATCGGACTATTACTGCTATTCACGCTTTTAATCACACAACACGCTCTTCCCCTTAATCCTGAACATTTCCCCGGACTGAAATGGGACCTGGCGCTAAATACAGCCGTCAGCTTTATCACCAATACCGATTGGCAGTCATACAGTGGAGAAAACACACTCAGTTACTTTAGCCAAATGACAGGTCTAACCGTGCAGAACTTTCTTTCTGCGGCGACCGGGATTGCGGTGGCATTTGCGTTGATACGCGCATTTTCCCGTCATAGTGTCAACACCGTAGGAAACGCTTGGGTTGATATCACACGTATCACACTTTATCTGCTATTACCGCTGTCTATCGTTATCGCTCTGGTTTTTGTCAGTCAGGGAGTGATTCAGAATTTCGAGCCGTATCAATTAGCTCATACCATTGAAGGCCAACAGCAATTGATCCCGATGGGCCCCGTCGCTTCACAGGAAGCCATCAAATTATTGGGCACCAATGGTGGTGGATTCTTCGGGGCTAACTCATCACACCCCTTTGAAAATCCAACTGCTATCAGCAATTTCATTCAGATACTGTCTATCTTCTTGATCCCTTGTGCACTCTGTTTTGCTTTTGGGCAAGCGGTTCGTGATAACCGTCAGGGGCACGTTTTATTGTGGGCAATGAGCATCATCTTTGTCATTGCCACCGTAGGCGTCATGTATGCCGAACTGAAAGGGAATCCCCATTTCAGTCTGTTAGGTGCCAACAGTAATATCAATATGGAAGGTAAAGAGAATCGCTTTGGCATCCTCGCAACCTCAATTTATGCCGTCGTAACCACCGCCGCTTCCTGTGGCGCAGTCAATGCCATGCATGATTCTTTCACTGCACTTGGCGGCATGATCCCCATGTGGTTGATACAAATTGGTGAAGTCGTATTTGGCGGTGTGGGTTCTGGTTTATATGGTATGTTACTGTTCGTTCTGCTGACCGTTTTTATCGCCGGTTTAATGATAGGTCGTGCGCCTGAATATCTCGGTAAAAAGATCGAGGTATTCGAGATGAAAATGGTGGCACTGGCGATTCTGGTTACCCCGACACTGGCTCTCTTAGGAACGGCACTTACCATATCCACTGCCAGTGGACGTGCCGGTATTCTGAACCCCGGCGCTCACGGTTTCAGTGAAGTACTCTATGCCCTCTCCTCCGCGGCCAACAATAATGGCAGTGCTTTCGCGGGCCTCAGTACCAACAGCATGTTCTACAACTTGTTGCTAGCCATCATCCTGTTTTTGGGCCGCTTTGGCATGATCCTGCCAGCCCTTGCCATTGCCGGTTCTTTGGTCGTGAAAAAACGCCAACCTGCCAGCAACGGTACACTGCCCACCTATGGCCCACTGTTTATCTGCCTATTGATTTTGACCATCATGCTAATCGGTGCGTTGACTTTTATTCCGGCTCTGATCCTTGGCCCGGTAATTGAATATTTACAAATCTGGCTAATGGCCCGGTAAGCGCCAAAGAGAGGAATACCATGACTAACAAGCAACAGACATTATTCGAACCCGTTTTGATTCGTCATGCCCTGATTGATTCAGTCAAAAAATGTCATCCGGCGGCACAATGGCGCAACCCAGTGATGTTTGTCGTCTATCTAGGCAGTGGGTTAACCACCATTTTATGGATTGCCATGTTAGCGGGTCAATTTAAGGGAAATGCGTTGTTCACCGGCAGCATTGCCTTATGGCTGTGGTTTACTGTGTTATTCGCTAACTTTGCCGAAGCGCTGGCAGAAGGCAGAAGCAAAGCTCAGGCGGCCAGCCTTAAAGGGGTAAGAAAAACCAGTTGGGCAACTAAACTCACTTCCGCCAATCGTAATGGCGCCAGAGAAAAAGTCCCTTCTGACAGCCTACGCAAAGGGGATATCGTCATTATTGAAGCCGGTGAAACCATCCCTTGCGATGGTGAAGTTATCGAAGGTGGCGCTTCTGTTGACGAAAGTGCAATCACCGGAGAATCTGCCCCAGTTATCCGCGAATCTGGCGGTGATTTTTCCTCTGTGACTGGCGGTACCCATGTACTATCTGACTGGCTGGTGGTCGAATGTTCAGTTAATCCCGGTGAAACTTTTCTTGACCGCATGATCTCAATGGTGGAAGGGGCAAAACGTCGTAAAACCCCAAACGAGATCGCACTGACCATCCTGTTGACGGCGCTGACAATTATCTTTCTATTGGTGTGTGTCACTCTGCTGCCATTTTCAATATTCAGCGTGGAGATTAACCATGCTGGTCAACCTATCACTGTCACGGTATTGATAGCATTATTAGTCTGTCTTATTCCTACCACGATTGGCGGTTTACTTTCTGCCATTGGTGTCGCAGGCATGAGCCGCATGCTAAGTGCGAATGTTATCGCCACCAGCGGACGAGCCGTTGAAGCAGCGGGTGATGTGGATGTGCTGCTACTGGATAAAACCGGCACCATCACTTTGGGAAATCGCCAAGCCTCTCAATTTCTGCCCGTGCATGGCATCACGGAACAGCGGTTGGCGGATGCCGCCCAACTCTCTTCTTTAGCCGATGAAACACCGGAAGGCCGCAGCATTGTCATTCTGGCAAAACAGCGATTCAATCTGCGTGAACGTGATCTGCGCTCACTGAACGCAACTTTTGTACCTTTTTCTGCCATGACTCGAATGAGTGGTGTTAATGTGGAAAACCGCATGATCCGCAAAGGCGCTGTCGATGCCATCCGCCGCCATATTGAAGTCAATCACGGAAAATTCCCTGAAGCAGTGGAAATTTTGGTACAGACAGTGGCACGTAAAGGGGGTACCCCGCTGGTTGTCGCAGAAAATCAACAGGTACTGGGCGTTGTCGCGCTAAAAGATATCGTAAAAGGCGGCATTAAAGAGCGATTCAGTGAAATGCGCCGTATGGGAATCAAGACCGTTATGATTACCGGCGATAACCGTCTGACCGCGGCTGCGATTGCCGCAGAAGCCGGAGTAGATGACTTTCTGGCGGAAGCTACCCCCCAAGCCAAACTAGCCCTGATCCGCCAATATCAATCCGAAGGATATCTGGTCGCCATGACCGGTGATGGCACTAATGATGCCCCTGCACTTGCTCAGGCTGATGTTGCCGTTGCTATGAATTCAGGCACTCAAGCAGCCAAGGAAGCCGGCAATATGGTGGATCTGGATTCCAACCCAACCAAACTGATTGAAGTTGTCCATATTGGCAAACAGATGTTGATGACACGTGGCTCTCTGACCACATTCAGTATCGCCAATGATATCGCAAAATATTTTGCCATTATCCCGGCGGCGTTTGCCGTCACTTACCCACAATTAAATATCTTGAATATCATGCACCTGCACTCGCCTAGTTCGGCGGTTTTATCCACAGTTATCTTTAATGCACTGATTATTGTCTTCTTGATCCCGCTAGCGCTAAAAGGCGTGAGCTACCGCCCAATGAATGCATCGTCGCTTTTACGCCGCAACCTGTGGATTTATGGTCTGGGTGGTCTGATAGCGCCTTTCATCGGCATCAAACTGATAGATATGTTGCTGACTTTGCTGATACTTAAATAAAGGTGATGAAAATGATTTGGTTACGTTCTTCTGTTGTGTTGTTGATATTTCTGACACTGATCACCGGCGTAGCTTATCCATTGCTGGCAACAGGTTTGTCAGAACTGATGTTTCCTTATCAAGCCCAAGGCTCTATGGTAAAACAAGATGGTCAACCCGTTGGCTCTGAACTGATTGGTCAACCCTTTACTAAAGCGATCTATTTTCAGGGTCGCCCTTCTGCTACCGTAGATTATCCCTATAACACTCTGTCCTCTGGCGGCAGTAATTTAGCGACTACCAACCCGATATTGGATGATGAAATCAAACGCAGAGTTGAGCAACTGCGTCAATTTAACCGTCAACCTGATATGCCTGTGCCAGTTGATCTGGTCACCGCGTCCGCTAGCGGTCTTGATCCCCACATTTCACCCGCCGCCGCTGACTTTCAAGCACAGAGAGTCGCTGATGCACGCCATTTACCGATTAAAGTGATAAAGCAATTCATCAGGGATAATATTGAGCCACCACCATCGGAATTCCTCGGTGAGCCAGTGATTAATGTGTTAAAACTTAATCTTGCCCTTGATAACTTGCACAAGAAAAAACAGTAAGGCTGAACATGGATCAACACGAACCACAGCGCCCTGACCCTGATGAATTACTGACACTGGTTAATGAGAGACAGCGCGGTAAATTAAAGATATTTTTCGGTGCCTGCGCTGGTGTGGGAAAAACCTATGCCATGTTGCAGGAAGCACAAAGATTGCGTGCTCAAGGGCTGGATGTGGTTATCGGCGTGGTAGAAACTCATGAGCGGCAAGGCACTGCCGCTTTACTTGATGGTCTGCCACAACTGCCACTGAAACAGATCTACTACCGACGGCGCAGAATCAGCGTCTTTGATCTTGATGCCGCCATTGCCCGCCACCCGGCCATCATTTTGATGGATGAGTTGGCATTCAGTAATCCTCACACCAACCGTCATCCCAAACGCTGGCAGGACGTTGAAGAA
Organism: Photorhabdus africana; assembly: GCF_035181445.1. NCBI lineage: Bacteria > Pseudomonadati > Pseudomonadota > Gammaproteobacteria > Enterobacterales > Morganellaceae > Photorhabdus > Photorhabdus africana. Next base: position 68,051 of record NZ_JAXBVE010000026.1, on the reverse strand, counting down.
CTGCTTGAGGCTGGCATAGATGTACTGACTACCATCAACGTTCAGCATCTGGAAAGCCTCAATGATGTTGTGGGGGATATTACCGGTATCCGGGTCAGGGAAACCATTCCGGATCATATCTTTGATCAAGCGAATGAAATTGTCTTAGTTGATCTGCCCCCGGATGATCTGCGCCAGCGGCTCAATGAAGGTAAAGTCTATATTCCTAGCCAGGCAGAACGTGCTATTGAACATTTTTTTCGCAAAGGTAATTTGATTGCATTACGGGAACTGGCTTTACGCCGGACGGCTGATCGGGTTGATGATCAAATGCGTGCTTTCCGCGACACACAAGGGCATGAACCGGTCTGGCATACCCGTGATAATCTTCTACTATGCATTGGTAACAGCTCAGGTAATGAAAAGCTCATCCGCACTGCCGCTCGCCTTGCGGCCCGATTAGGCTGTATCTGGCATGCAATCTACGTTGAAACGCCAAAACTGTACCAACTACCCGAAGGTAAACGGCGCACTATTTTAAAAGCGCTCAGATTAGCGCATGAATTGGGCGCTGAAACCGCGACACTTTCCGACTCAAACAAAGAAAAAGCCGTATTACGTTATGCCAGAGAACATAACCTCGGCAAAATTCTGATAGGCCGTCGCTGTACATCTAAACAGAAGCTATTTGGCTGGCAATGGCGTCCAAGTTTTGCTGACCGACTAGGGAAACTAGGGCCAGATTTGGATCTGGTGATTGTCGCATTAGAAGAACGCAGCCACTGGGATAAAGAACAAGACAACCGCTCTGTGAGTGAAAAATGGCGAGTACAGATTCAAGGCTGCCTGATCGCGATTGCGCTCTGTACACTTATCACCTTGTTCTCCCGAACGTTTTTACTGACCCTTGATAAAGCCAATCTGGTCACGCTTTACCTGCTTGGCGTCGTCATCATTGCGCTATTTTACGGACGCCGACCATCAATCTTTGCCGCTTTTATTAATGTCATTAGTTTCGATATCTTCTTTGTACAGCCTCATTGGTCCCTTGCTGTTACCGACATGCAGTACCTGCTGACTTTCAGTGTCATGCTGATAGTCGGTGTCGTCGTTGGAAATTTAACAGCGGGAATGAGATATCAGACGCGAATTGCCCGTTACCGCGAACAACGAACCCGCAATCTCTATGAAATGACCCGTGAACTGAGCCGAGCGCTGAATGAAGCAGATATTGCCCGCACCAGCTACCATTTCCTTACCAATAGTTTTCAAGCTAAAACCGGCCTCTTTTTACCCAACGACGATGGCAATTTATATCAACTGACGACCAATAATGGCGGTCACATGCTGATTGACAATGCCATTGCAAAATGGAGTTTTGATAAAAATCTGCCAGCCGGGGCGGGAACAGATACTCTACCTAGCGTACCTTACCAACTACAACCTATTGCTACACCTTCTCAGACACTGGCTGTATTGGCTATTGAGCCCTCCTATTTGCGCCAGTTACTGATCCCTGAACAACAGCGATTACTGCAAACATTTACCGGCCTGATCGCCAATGCACTGGAAAGATTACAACTCTCGCGCCGGGCAGAATCCGCTAAATTGGATACAGAGCGGGAACAGTTACGTAACTCGCTTCTGGCGGCCCTGTCTCACGATTTACGCACCCCGCTGACCGTCCTGTTCGGACAAGCGGAAATCCTGATGTTGGATTTATCTGCTGAAAACTCTCCACATACCAAACAGGTGAATCAGATCCGCCAGCAAATTCTCAGCACTTCCCGTCTGGTTAATAATTTACTGGACATGGCGCGTATTCAATCGGGAGGCATTCAGCTCAATCTGGAATGGCAATCGCTGGAAGAGATCGTCGGCAGTACCTTACGTTCGCTGGAATATGCACTCAACCGTCATCCCGTCGCGGTTTCACTGCCATCCAATTTACTATTGCATTGTGATGCCAGTTTACTGGAGCGGGTATTTATCAACCTGTTGGAAAACGCAATTAAATATACCGATGAGCAAATACCACTAGGTATTAAAGCAACAACAGAAAAAAATCAAATTCATATTGAAGTTTGGGATGCAGGTAAAGGCATTCCGCCGGAACAAGAACAGTTAATTTTCGATAAATTCTCCCGCGCCCGTAAAGAATCTGCTATTCCTGGCGTGGGCCTTGGATTGGCAATTTGCCGGGCAATTATTGAAATTCATCAAGGAAAGATTTGGGCGAGCAATAACGAAAAAGGTGGAGCAAGTTTTCACTTTGTTCTACCGTTAGAGAAACCGCCAGAAATTATTACTGAGGAGATGTGATTATTACCAACAATAACACCATTTTGATTATTGAAGATGAAAAAGAGATTCGACGCTTTGTCCGGCTGGCGTTGGAAGGTGAAGGCTATCGCGTATTTGACAGTGATACGCTGAAATGGGGCCTAATTGAAGCGGGAACCCGTAAACCTGACTTAATTATTCTTGATTTGGGCTTGCCGGATGGTGACGGTATTAACCTGATCCGTGATCTGCGCCAATGGAGCGCAATTCCCGTTATTGTTCTCTCTGCCCGTGATAAAGAAGCGGATAAAGTTGCGGCCTTGGATGTCGGCGCTGATGACTATCTGAGTAAACCCTTTGGCATCAGTGAGCTATTGGCAAGAGTCCGGGTTGCCTTACGTCGTTTTGCCAGAACCAACAAGGAAGAATCGATCGTTCATTTTTCTGATGTGGTTGTCGATCTGGTTAACCGCCGAATTACCAAAAACGATGAAGAACTGCATCTCACCCCGATTGAATTCCGGTTATTAGGTGAATTATTGGCGAATAGCGGCAAGGTACTTACCCAACGCCAATTACTCAACCAAGTTTGGGGCCCTAATTATGTTGAACACAACCATTATTTACGGATTTATATGGGGCATCTGCGACAAAAATTAGAAACCGACCCAACCAGACCCAAACATTTATTGACTGAAACCGGCATTGGTTATCGGTTTATGCCTTAATGCCTGAGACACGTATCGAATCACTTCATGTCTCAGGCAATTAACACCTCTCAGCAAAGCTGAGATCCGCTTATTTCACCTGACACACATGTTCAGATAAATAATGAGCGACAGACTCTTCACAACAAGAACCAATAATATCGGCATCAGGAAGCGCTTGTTTTACCCTATTATGCGCCGTTCCCATGATGATCCCTTTAGCTACAGTTGAAAGCATTTCCACATCATTCATACCGTCACCAAATGCAATCGTTTTATTCATTGGGATACCAAGAAAACCGGCGAGCTGAATTAAAGCTTGCCCCTTCGAAACACCACTCCCCATTACCTCCAGACACCAAGGGAATGAAAAAGCAACACTGACATTATCAGAAAAGAGATCAATTAAATGGCGTTCTAATTTAACCAATGCATCATGATTTCTACTCTTATGAATGAAAAAAACTTTTTCAACCGCATCACAAGGCATTTCATCAACACACTTGAATGTTGGATTAAAATTATCATTCTGGCCAAAATCGCTAAAATTATGATTCACTTCATTGGTTAACCATTGAGAACCACAATACATATTGATCACTAAATCATTATCTGCCTGAGTTTCTTCAATCACTCTTTTTACGACGTGACTTGGCAAATGTTGTCTAATATCCAGGTTCTTACAAGCACTGGTTAATCTGGCACCATTCGAAGTAATCAAATGCACAGGTATATCAAAATCACCAATAATGGAATTTACATCAGCATGGTGCCTGCCGGTTGCAAATACAATTTGCTTTCCCATACTTGATAAATCAGTAAGCACCTTGCGGGTAAACTTACCAATTATATCTCCTTGAAGGAGAAGCGTTCCATCGAGATCTGTGGCAATGAGATTGTACATAGGGCGTTCCAGTGTTAAAGGCAATTATCATCTAAGCTTTATTAAGCAATTCGAGCGATGCCTGCTTGGTAAATGTCATCCTTTCTTCCAGACTATGATTATCCTTTTCATAATAAATTGTCGCCTCTGAATCAATCTGAGGTCTTGGTGTTATTTTTTCCAATATCAGCATCGTGTCAAGGAATAATTGTCTGGCATAGCGAATAGCCCGTGTATAAGTGTCAATGACCTCTTCAAATTCAGGATAAATAGAAAACGAGATCTGATTCACAATCGGCCCAGCATCAATACCTTCGTTGATTTCATGGATCGTCACGCCATGAGATTGATCTCCATTTTTCAAAGCCCAATTAACCGGTCTTACGCCTCGATATTTAGGTAAATAAGACAAATGGATATTTAATATTTTCTTACATGAATTAATGAATTTTAAAGGCAATATCCGCTTATGAAATACGACAAAACATAAATCGCAAGTGAAATCACCATTTTCATAACCGGGTAGATTTTCAACCTTATTATCTTCAATAACAGAAATATTATTTTGATAACAGAAATCAATTAACGTATGATCCGTGCTTACAGGTTCGAATTTATCTGCCACCACGTGCGATATTTTATACTCTTTATGATTTAAGAAATATTGACAAATGAAAATTGCCAATTCTCCTTTACCACAAATTACCACTGTTTTGGGATTATTCATTCGCAAACCTCGTTAACTTCCTTAACCATACTAATATCACTAAGATTAATTAGCCCCTGCATCACCATACGCAATGAACGCATTAAAATTTCATTATCGCTTGGTGTTCTGCAAGAAATACGTAAATAGAGATCAGAGCCTATATTTCCTTTGCCAGAACACTCTTTCACATACAGACCATGAATATCTAACAGTAACTGTGATATCGTCTTTGCATCAGAAATATGCAATTTACAGTAAACAAAATTAGAATCTGTCTCAAATGCGGTAATACCCTCGATTGAGTTTAATTCTTGTTGTAATTTTAACGTATCACTAATCACTTTTTCACAGCTTAATTCATAACTCTCTCTATATTGCGGTAATCTTAATAAAAACTCTTCAGCAAAACCATTCATATTCCAAATGGGTAACACAGCTCTTATTTTACCAAGTAATTCCTGATTTGCGGTGGCAATATACCCGATACGAATACCACCAATGCCAAAGGTTTTACTCATGCTGCGAATAACAGATAAATTCTTATAGTTATCTAAATGCTTTAACATTGTGTCATCACGCATTTTAGAAAAATCTAAGAAAGATTCATCAACAATTAAATCGATATTTAATGCCGACAATTCGCCAGCCAAATATAACAGGCTATCAATAGGCGTCAATTTACCTGTTGGGTTATTTGGTGACTCAATCACCACCACATTCGGCTTTTCTTCTTTCGCCAACGTTAATAGTTCATCAATATCTATTTCAAAATCTCTGTTCTCTTTACTATAGCTAAATATTGTTCTGTCTTTACCAAAGCAATTAGCATATTCATTAAATGAAGGTACAGTGACTAATACTTTTCCTGTATAAACATCAGGAAGCCGTTTAATTATCTCAGCAGCGCCATTTGAAATACACAATTGCGTTCTTTCTATTCCAATAAATTCAGATAAAGCCTGCTCGACTAAACGATTCCCGCCAGGATAATTTAATAATATTTCATCAAAATGATTCTTTATTTCATCTTTCAATTTTTTAGGTGGAAAGTTGAAATTGTAAATTAAGCCAAAGTCAATAATAGGATAACGCCAGTATCCACCGTGCCTGTTTTGCACAAGATTTAATTTATTATTACTTGAAATGAAATCACAAATAGCCAGATCATAAGTATTATCTACTTCATACCATTGAGAATTATCAACAATACTTGCTTTAAATTCAGCCATATTATTCAGTAAAGAGTGTTTAAATATATCCTCATAATATAACCCCGTCGATCCACTATCAACGTAACTTTCTAGCTCTTTAGTAACATATTCAGCAAAATTAGCGGTGCAAATATTATAAATATTTACCGTCTTATATTGACCTTCTTCAACCTGATAGTTGTTATCTTTGGTGGAATTTAGCGCAACGATATTATCATTATCAACTTTTGCGTAAGTTCCTTCCATATTTTGGCTAAGAGGAGAAACAAGTACATTAAGATCCCCCGCTTTTGACATGACAATTTCCAAGCATTTCTTAGTAAAGAAGATATCGCCTTCAAGAATCAGGGTATCTTGCTTAATCCAATTTCTGGCGAGATATAAAGAATAGATATTATTCGTCGATTCCCACTTATCGCTATTAACAAATTCAATATGCAAGTTATATGCGTTTTGTTTAATATGAGACATTAAAACATCGCTCTTATAACCCACCACAATAATAACTTTTTTAATACCGACAGATTCGATATTCCTCAGCGCATTATCGATAAATGATATCTGATTTGTTTCTACCAAAGGTTTTGGTTTATTTGATGTTCTCGTTGATAATCTACTGCCTCTTCCGGCACAGAGAAGTATTACTGTTTTCATATGCATAGTCTTAATAAATTATTTTATACCCGTTATCTTTCAAGTTGCCTCTTTGTTGGCTGCGCTCGCTCACCCCGGTCACATAGTTCGCTATGCTCCCGGGGATTCACTCCCTTGCCGTCGCGACGCATCTTGAAATCCATAGGGTATAAATGGCTGTTAAAAGGTTATTTTTATTGTTAAATAGGAATTAACCTAAAATATAGTTCATTAATGATATAAAATTTATTTTGAATTAAATATCAATTAAATACGATGTCATATATAACATGCTGATATACCCAAACCCCGTCAATTCTTCCATGAAAACTTGCCTCTCCACCATTTTCACCCCCCGTCTTGACACCCGATCCCAGACCGAACGTGTGAAAATTATTAAGTACTTCACCTGACGTCGAGATAGGGCTTAATTTCTCATTAGTTAGCAAACCATATCTATCACTTTTAAATTCAATAGGAATATTATTTTCATTAACTATTTCTACAAGTTTAGAGTGATAGCCAGTACAATGAATCAATAAATCATCACAATTAATGAGTTTAATAACTTCATCATCAGAAATTTCTGAAATATTCAAGATAGAAATATTTTTATATTTTCTTTCTTTAAGTTCTTGTGCAAAAGCAAAAGAATCATATCTTAACCCTGAATATCTATTAACTCGGTTACTTAAAGGGCAAATATCTTCCTGTGTGAAATCATAGCCGTAAGATTCTGCGCTTGAAGGCGAATCAAAAAACAACTTAAAATCTTTATTCACGAAAACATTTATTTTTCCTACAAATTTTAATTGCTCAATAAGCCTAATCAAACAAGAAACAGAACTGTGTGACGAACCCAATATTGAGATACTTTTTACATCACCTTTATTTATCACCTCATCATAAAAACCTTTAATAAGATCACCAGAGGTAATATTATTACTATTATGCAATAATCTGGATTGGTTTGGATTTCCACCTATATTAAACAGTACCTTTCGTGCTGATACAATATAATCTTCATTATTTTTATGATAAGTTATATCATAGTTACCCTCTTCATTCTGCTTAATTTTTTTCACTTCCGCATCAGTCAAAATATTAAACCGATCACCATATTTGTTTTCCTGAATAAAGCGTGCAATTCTCTCCAAATATTGGCCGACAAACCTCAATTCAACTGGCTTATCTTTATGGGCACTAAAATGTTCCCATTCCGATGTTGATTTTATATATTGACTAAGCTCATCATCACAACCGTCAAATTTCTCTAAAAATACACTACCTAAAGAGTTCGCGGTAATTCTATATTTCTTTAATGAACCAGAACCCACCCTCTCTGTTTTTTCTAAAATCAGACAATTTTTTATAGCTTCATCTTTTAATAAATCTGGGATTAATGAAATATTTGCAGGACCTGCACCACACATTACCACATCATAAAACTGCTTATTCATTGACAAACCCTAACATTTTTAACGAAATTTGTGTTTCAATAACATTCCCGGCAAACTCATGACGAGTCTGTTTATAACCAAGAGGTTGCCCATCCAAACCCGCCTTAATAACATCACGATGATTAATTGTTTTATTCTCATTGCGGGAATAAACCAACAACTCCTTCTCATAATCAAATGCCAGACAAGGAATACAACTTAATTTTAGTGTCTTGGCTAATTCAAGTCTATGATGACCATCAATAACCACATGCGTTGCTTCATCAATCCAGATTGGTTGAGTCCAAAAACCTTCAAGTTTAACTTTCTCTATTAACTGCTCAACACGAACAGGACAATGTAATTCGGTTGGTCTAAGATTTGAGACTTCTTCTAATATTAATTTCATGCTTATCCCTTAGTTTAAACATCCGACAGAAAATTACCAACATCAATACACTTAATATCGCTAATAATTGAAATAACACTCCACCATTAAATAATTGGATAACAGCACCACCAACCAATGGAGATATAGAAAAACCGATACTATAAAGTGACGCTGCACCAAAATATGCGCCACGTAAATCATTTGGTGCCAAACGATCAATAAAAACATTCACACATGGAAATAAAATAGTTTGACTGATACTCATGATAAAAGCAGCCACATACCATAATAAATAAACATCATAATATTTGAATGAAACAAAGAACATAAATTCAGATAAAATGAGTAATACAGATCCTATATTTATTTTCGTCTCTAACGCCATTTTTTGCGTTAACATGGAAAACGGTAACTGCATAACGACAATGGTTATCGCATGTAACATAATAAGCGAAGCAATAAACTCAGCATACCCATTAAACCCTAATGAAGTAATTAACTGTGGCAAAGTTGAATCAAAATGGCCAAAAATAAACATCATGAGAATATTATTTATGACCAACATTAAAAACACCCGGTCATTTAATAAAACCTTCATCGTTCCTTTAAAATCATCATTATTTGTTAATTTTATTTTTATTTTCTTACCAAATAAATAAACAGGGATCATAAAAATTACATAAGATAGCGAAACAATCAGAAAAGAGATAGAATTAATATCTAGGCTTAATTTTATGCCTAAATAAGGCCCGACTACCGCACCCGCATTAAGAAATAAATACCTTAAGTACATGGCATTCTCTCTTACCTGCTTTTCCTCGATAACATCGCCAATAACGGCTTTTATTGGATTATTCACCAGCGCCCAGGAAATATTCGCTAATAAAGTACCAATAATAAAACCAGACTGATGTTCAGATAACCATAATATTAAATATGCCAATGAAGATATAAGACAGCCAATGATGATTATCCTAACCCGGCCGACTTTATCAGAGAAGTAACCAGCATAAAAACTTAATATTGATGAAATCGCAATGGATAAAGAGAGAACTAATCCAATCATCGATGCAGTAAAATGAAACTTTGTATATAGTATGATGGATATAAAAGGCCATACCATCATTGATGTTGATCTTGTTACAAAAGTCCCAAGAAATAGACCCCATATACATGCCGGTATGGATGTATAACTATTAAGAGAAAAATTTTTCATTGTTATTTTCTTATATTATTTATATTGGTATCTTTTAAACCAAGCATTTAAAATATTTATGAGAGTACATAAAATCCACCTGCCTCTACAAAAATCAAATGTAGAAGCAAGAACTAGGATGATCTGTACGATAAAGCAAATTCAATGATATATAATTTATTTTTAATATATTATCAAAACAGATGTTAATTGCAAACTAAATATGACATTTTTATTACATATTAAACGTAGGTCAAATGTTGGTGATGTTAGTAAGCAACATAATGACATAAGTACTTCGCACTTTAACCGGTAAAAACACCGGTAAAAAGGGCTCTTAATCTCAGATAAAAACCTTTAAGTTCAATTTTTATCTATACCCTATGGATTTCAAGATGCATCGCGGCGGCAAGGGAGCGAATCCCCGGGAGCATAGATAACTATGTGACCGGGGTGAGAGAGTGCAGCCAACAAAGAAGCAACTTGAAAGATGACGGGTATATTCAAATAGTCATCAATTAACTGAAAAACTCAGCTTAATTTAATTCTAAAATAAACTGTAATATTATGTTCAAAGTGAAACATATAAATAAAACTATATTTTAGTTTAATCGCTAAACTCCGGTAGGGATAATTATTATTTATAGATTTATATGAAGCTATCCGAGATTAAAACTGGAAACTACTTCACGGGTCCAAAATATTCACTAACTAAAATGGGGATTAGTAACGAGTTTATTCTTTAATTTATTTAATGAAAGTAATATACCCTATGGATTTCAAGATGCATCGCGGCGGCAAGGGAGTGAATCCCCGGGAGCATAGCAAACTATGTGACCGGGGTGAACGAGTGCAGCCAACAAAGAGGCAACTTGAAAGATGACGGGTATAGTATATTCAAACAACCAGAACGGCCTTATCATCTCAACTCATTTGATACTAACTATAGGGTTTATTCGCGATGAGTACCTGGCTTATCTATGCCTTATTATCAGCGTTTACTGCCGCTTTAGTCGCTATCTTCGGGAAAATCGGTTTGCAAAATCTTGATGCCAATACAGCAACAGCAATACGCGCAGTCATTATGGCGTTATTTCTGGTTGGTGTCGTTGTCGTACAGGGAAAGTTAAATTTGGTGAGTGAAATAGTGGCAAACCGCAAAGCATTACTTTTTATCGTTTTAAGCGGTGTAGCGGGAGCGTTGTCATGGCTGTTTTACTTTCTGGCAATTAAAAACGGTAATGTTTCTCAGGTTGCCCCAATTGATAAACTCAGTGTCGTGTTTGCTGTCATCTTGGCCGTTATCTTATTTGGTGAAAAGATATCACTGATGGCCGCAGGTGGTGTTGCGCTGATCACTGCCGGTGCATTAATGGTTGCTCTGGGCTGAAAAATAAAAAATCCGCAAAAGTCATTTCACCATTGCGGATTCTTTTTAATCGAATAAAAGATCAACCGGCAGCAAAAACCTGGTTAACAATATCCAATGCTTCCTGCTCAATTTTCTCCCGATGCTCAGGGCCAAGGAGACTTTCACAATAAATTTTGTAGGCTTCTTCGGTTCCCGATGGGCGAGCAGCAAACCAGCCGTTTTCTGTTATCACTTTTAGACCACCGATTGACGCTCCATTACCAGAAGCTTTTGTCAACCGGGCGGTGATTGGATCACCGGCAAGCTTATCCGCTTTCACCATTTCTGGTGATAACTTGGCTAATAATGCCTTCTGCTGATAAGTTGCCGACGCCTGAATGCGGCTATAGCTTGGCGTACCGAAGCGAGCTGCCAACTTATTGTAATGCTGCTGCGGATTTTCCCCTGTTACTGCGGTCATCTCTGCCGCCAGCAAACACAAGATAATCCCATCTTTATCTGTAGACCACGGCGTACCATCAAAACGCAGGAAAGAAGCCCCCGCACTCTCCTCTCCGCCAAAGCCCAATTCACCTTTATGTAATCCATCAACAAACCACTTAAAACCTACGGGGACTTCTACCAATTTACGGCCAAGATCAGCGACAACCCGATCAATCATGGCACTGGATACCAATGTCTTACCTATCGCAACACTTTCTGACCATTGCGGACGACGGCGGAATAGGTAATTTATCGCGGTTGCCAGATAGTGGTTCGGATTCATCAAACCCGCAGAAGTGACAATACCGTGGCGGTCATAATCCGGATCGTTTGCAAAAGCCAGATCAAACTTATCGCGCATGGCTAACAAACCCGCCATTGCCCAAGGGGATGAGCAATCCATACGAATGACGCCATCATGATCCAAGTGCATAAAACGGAATGTCTGATCGATTTGATCATTAACCAATGTCAGATCCAAATTATAACGCTCACCGATACGCTGCCAGAACGCAATGCCAGAGCCCCCCAAAGGATCAATACCGATTTTCAGCCCGGCCCGTTGGATAGCCGCCATATCCACCACATCGCCCAACGCACTAACATACGGTTCAACTAAATCCTGCTGATGCAAATATTCGCTGTTCAATACCTGAACAAATGGCAAACGTTTAACGCCTTTCAGACCTTCTGTAAGCAACTCATTAGCACGACGTTCTATAATTGCTGTCAAATCCGTATCTGCGGGACCACCATCAGGTGGATTATATTTAATCCCCCCATCTTCAGGTGGATTATGGGAAGGGGTAATAACAATCCCGTCAGCCAACGCTTTCCCCAAGCGGTTATAACAGAGAATGGCATGAGAAATCGCAGGTGTTGGCGTAAATCCATTATTTTCCTGCACAATCACATTCACGCCGTTAGCCGTCAGGACTTCCAGTACGGAAATAAATGCCGCTTCTGATAAAGCATGGGTATCTTTACCCACATAACAAGGGCCATTGATTCCCCGTTGCTTGCGAACCTCCGCAACAGCCTGAGTAATTGCCAGAATATGCGCCTCATTAAAACTGTGACGCTGAGAACTGCCCCGATGACCGGATGTACCAAATTTAACCTTATGCTCTAAGTTTTCCGGCTGAGGATGCAAGGTGTAATACTGTGATGTAAGCTGCGCTACATTTATCAGATCACTTTGGCGGGCAATCTGTCCCGCGCGCGGATGATTTACCACTTTAAATCTCCCCTGGACAAGAGCTGCACTGTACTTTGTCTGTCAGCACAGCCTTAATCAGTTAAATTGTGCCACACACCTTGTCGATAAAATTGGCTGAGAATTTCATATCCTGCATAATTTGCTCAACCATATTACGCTTACGGTCAGTATTGGTGTTAGTAATGACCCAAAAAGGTGTGCCCGGAATGTGGCGAGGTTTAGTTTGTTTACCACTGGCGAGCAATGTCTGTTCATCACCAGCAAAATAAACACGGGTACGACCATGCATGGCATAAGTCGTCTGGGAAAAACTTTCACTATTCAGGCTGTATAACGTAGATAAGATCAACATAAAACGCTCAACAGATTTTTTCTTGTCAGAATAGTCATCTGAAAGTAATAATTCGCGTATCACACGGACAGAATCACGCTGGCGGGCTACTGGTGCTTTCTCCACAGCACTGAGAGGCTGTACATTTTGTACTGGCTGCTCGGCATTAAATTTTAGCATTCGCCGTAAAATATCAGATGCACTTTCACCAATATGTTGTGTGTGGCTGGCAATATAGCGGTAAAGGTCTTCATCAACTTCTATCGTTTTCATTTCTATCCAGTACTGTTCTAAATAAAAAATTTTCACAGATTATAAAGTATAAAAAGAGAAAACAAAACAATTAAAATTTCAATAACTTAAAAGTATTTAAACATGAAAAACAGCATAATAAAATATCCGCTTTTCATCTAAAACAAATCAATCAGTTACATAAATATTGTGAATATAAATCTCATGGTCAAATGTCATATCAATCTTTTAATACCACCTATTTAGGCGTTGATAATCACATTATAATTTATTCTGATATTATACCCTAATAACGATAAAACTTGGTTTCAACATTGCCGATAATAAATTTAATTAAGGGAGATGAGACTGTGAATGGGAAGATCGATTATAGACAGTAAAACAGTTTAAATTCATGGAGATGTATGTTTATTACCATTAAATCTTGACAGAAAATGCGTTTTAATAAATTACACGCCTTACCAAGATAAATCGTAACTATATAAATTATATGGAAAATTGGCATCGCCATTATTGTATTTTCAATGTAAATTATAGAGTCAATAATTTCAATCATTAATTGTTTAAATCATAATATCTATTCTTTAAATTTATTCTTAAAAATTCATAAGATTATTATTAAATCCAGATCTCGTACAAATAAAATCACTAACACTTAAAAATAAAATAGATTTCCATTGCTTTCAATATTAATACACAGTTGCAATAGTGATGTTTTAAAAAAGTCCAGTCAGATATATACAATTATTAATTTTGAAATATATATCTGACCTTATAATTTAATCAATAAGTGAAAGTTGTTGCCGTAAATAGGTACCTGAACCTAATAATCCTGGTTGTGGATGAGTAATCAAATAAACAGGAATCTGTTGTACTAACGGTTTAAAGCGCCCTTTATCTTCAAATCCATGAAGAAAGTTCGATTGCCCAAAGAAATCAAGAAACCGCGGCACTATACCACCAGCGATATACACACCACCAAAAGTTCCCATATTTAACGCTAAATTTCCACCAAACCGCCCCATAATTTCACAAAATAGTGTCAGAGCACGATGGCAATATTGGCAACTTTCATCCAGTGCTCGTTGCGTCACGGTTTCTGGTTCTAAATCTTCCGGCTGACGATTATCCAAAATGGCAATGGCCTGATAAAGGTTTACCAACCCACTACCGGACAAGATTCTTTCTACTGAAACATGCCCAAATTTACGCCGCAAAACAGCCAATATCGCATCTTGTTCTTCACTATTCGCGGCGAAATCTACATGACCACCTTCACCCGGTAAACTTACCCATTGCTTGTCTACCTTGATCAAATGAGCAACACCAAGGCCAGTCCCTGCCCCGTAAACTGCTATCGGTTTGTCTTTAACCGCTTCTCCTCCTCCTAATTGAAGCTTGTATTCTTCTGTCAGCATTGGAATAGCCATAGATACAGCCGTGAAGTCATTGATCACATCTAATTTTTCTAGCCCAAGTGTCCGTTTCAGCTCACTAATAGAAAATGCCCATTGGTGATTGGTCATTTCTACCCAATCACCGTTTATCGGGCAAGCAATAGCAATACATGCATAAGTCACTACTGTTTTTTGCTCCGCTAAATAGTGACTGATAATAGATTCTAATCCGGCGTGTTGTTTTGCACTATATGTTTCGATCCGCTCAATAACCCCATTTTCCAAATTGCAAAGTGCTAATCTGGCATTAGTGCCGCCAATATCAGCAACAAGTCCGTAGAGATTCATTTTTATATCCTAATAATTAGCTAGTACAATAATTAGGTAAAGCTTATCCCATCCGGCATTATTGGTATAGATCGTTTAGGCGTGAATAACCTGCACTCATCCCGGTCATATAGTTATCTATGCTTCCGGGGATTCGCTTCCTTACCGTCACGATGCATCTTGAAATCTTTAGGGTATATATCTTCAGGCCAGCGCTCACGCGCTGTTGTCTCGCTTTTATGCGAATTTTGTCTTCTGAGATGGTGAGTCGTGCGGGATGACTCGGCCTACGGCCTTATCCTTCAAGTCAGCACTATCAGAAACACGGCTTGTCAATCTGATGGACCGGAAAAGAAATATTATTCTGTTATTTAACAAAAAATCATATTTTCCCACAATTTATGATGATCTTTCATCATGATAATACCGTCAATTTAGTATGAGCCCCTCATGTTGATATTTCGTACTTTAGGGGGTAGACTAACTACGTTAGTTGAAGAGTAACGCGCTAAAACCGAGGCTACCAACCTGGTGAATAGCATTAAAGATAAATCACCCTACTATCTAAGGGTAAATGCAAAAAAACCAACCTCACCAGTTGGTTTTTTTGTTTTTATCTATTCACGTTCTAATCCATTGAATCAGGACAAAATAAACTTATAATCAACGGCTGTTAGTTTAGAGATAGTGTTCTGACCGTGTATCTACTACGCAAGTTTTCTTAAGCCCTGGCTGAAGTACAGGTGGTGCTGATTCAGTGCCTCAGTCAGAGCGCGTTACTCTTCAACTAACACTGATGAGAACCAGCCTGACAGGCAGTGTAAAGGCAATGGCTGGGTAAATCGCGCTCCCTAACAGGAGCAAAACGGATGAAAGCATTCAAAGCCTTTATTGATACTGCTATCATCGTTCTCAAAGCATTAGTTGCGCTTTTAGAATTGATCCGCGCATTTCTGAAATAGATAACGGAAACGTAGCTAAGGTCATCGGATTAACCATCCGATGGCCTTTAATATTCATATCGGGCCAGCGCTCACGCGCTGTTGTCTCGCTTCGCTCGGCTCGAACCTGCGACCCATTGATTAAAAGTCAACTGCTCTGCCGACTGAGCTAACGACCCATCTATAGGGGAACTATTCTGGATATCTTTTGGAGTGGTGGGTCGTACAGGATGACTCGGCCTTCGAGGTTTTCTTCACTTCGTTCGGTGACTACTGGTTTCGTTTGGCAGGCTTTGTTAAATAACCGGATCTGTAGTACGACTAAAGGTATGGAATAAATTTGTAAGTCATGCTGGCAATTTTAGAATTATAAGAGTACTATGTACTCTAGGATAAAGGAGGTTTTCCAGTGAGTCATGCGATAGAGTTTATCGAAACCAGTATGTTTACCCGACAGATAAAGGAGATTGCCACTGATGATGAGCTTAAAGAACTGCAACGAGAGCTTATCGAATCACCAGATAAAGGTGATCTAATACGTGGTACTGGGGGGTTACGTAAAATCAGAATGGCTATAGGCTCACAAGGAAAAAATGGTAGTGCCAGAGTTATTTATCTTCTAGCAACTGAAGATATTATCTATCTGGTGATGGCTTATCCGAAAAGTAAAAAAGATAGCTTAACGGATGCCGAGAAAGCAGAACTGAAAAAACTAACAAAATTACTAAAAGATGAGGTGTAACATGAGTTTTTTTGACGAATTGAAAGCATCCCTAGAAGAAGCAGTTGAAATTAAACAAGGTAATAAAGCCGCAGCGCGTGTAACCCGATACGAAGTTGCCGACGTTAAAGCTATCCGTGCTCAACTTAACATTTCACAGGCAGAGATGGCGGAGGCTTTAGGCACTAGCCTTGATACAATTAAAAGCTGGGAGCAGAAGCGTCGAAATCCGACAGGACTAGCGGCAAAGGTGTTAGCTATCATCCAAGAAAACCCTAGTTTTTATAAAGCCCTGGCGACGCATTGATTAGCCGGTGTGTCGTACAAGTATTAAAGTTACCTACCACATCTCGGTTCTACCTGTTTCCAAGAGACCATAGTTTGAGTGTTCGCATTACTCGTGACTTTTTTTACTGCGGGCCAGCGCTCACGCGCTGTTGTCTCGCTTCGCTCGGCTCGAACCTGCGACCCATTGATTAAAAGTCAACTGCCCTACCGACTGAGCTAACAACTCATCTGTATGATTAGATTATGCAATTTTATCTTTTTGATATGGTGGGTCGTGCAGGATGACTCGGCCTACGGCCTCGCCCTTCGGGCCAGCGCTCACGCGCTGTTGTCTCGCTTCGCTCGGCTCGAACCTGCAACCCATTGATTAAGAGTCAACTGCTCTACCGACTGAGCTAACAATTCATCTTACGGAGATTATTCGAATTTCATCTTCTGAGATGGTGGGTCGTGCAGGATTCGAACCTGCGACCAATTGATTAAAAGTCAACTGCTCTACCGACTGAGCTAACGACCCATCTATAGGAGAACTATCCTGAATATCTTTTGGCGTGGTGGGTCGTGCAGGATTCGAACCTGCGACCAATTGATTAAAAGTCAACTGCTCTACCGACTGAGCTAACGACCCGCACCAAAAATACGTGATACCGCCTGAAACAATCTTAATGAAGTGGTGGGCGATACCAGATTCGAACTGATGACCCCCTCCTTGTAAGGGAGATGCTCTACCAACTGAGCTAATCGCCCACTTCATGATGATTATAACTGCTTCTGTATCACTGAATTTATGATTGGTGGGCGATACCAGATTCGAACTGATGACCCCCTCCTTGTAAGGGAGATGCTCTACCAACTGAGCTAATCGCCCAATCATAAAATCATTCTTATCACAACGAGATGGTGGGCGATACCAGATTCGAACTGATGACCCCCTCCTTGTAAGGGAGATGCTCTACCAACTGAGCTAATCGCCCCGTCGTGATGGAGTCGCATTATAGGGATAGTTCAGAGTGAGTCAACGCTTTTTCTAGAGAAAAATATCGTTCGTCTCAAAATTAAACAAGGGTGAGATAATTATCGTCACTATAGGCTGCAGTTTAGACAAATACACTGACTTTCCTCAATAACTTCCCGTTAACAGCATTGAGGAATTAAGGTGCAGTGATAAAATGACCCCCACTTTTATTACTTTAAATCACCAATAACGTTCATTGAAAAGTGAAACGTAATTAAGGCAATCCCCGATGAGTAAAATTAAAACCCGTTTCGCACCAAGCCCAACTGGCTATCTCCATGTTGGCGGTGCTCGTACCGCACTTTATTCCTGGTTATATAGCCGCCATAACAAAGGCGAATTTGTATTGCGTATCGAAGATACTGACCTTGAACGCTCAACTCAGGAAGCTATCAATGCCATTATGGACGGTATGAACTGGTTAAATCTGAATTGGGATGAAGGCCCTTATTATCAGACGAAACGTTTTGATCGTTATCATCAGGCAATTGATCAAATGCTAGAGCAAGGCAGTGCCTATCGCTGCTATTGTTCTAAAGAGCATCTGGAAGCGTTGCGGGAAACTCAAATGGCAAATGGCGAGAAACCGCGTTATGACGGCCGTTGCCGTGATAATCCATGTCAACATAACCCAGATCAACCCCATGTCGTCCGTTTCCGTAATCCACAGGAAGGTTCTGTTGTTTTTAATGATCAGATCCGAGGCCCAATTGAGTTCAGTAATCAGGAGCTTGATGATCTGATTATCCGCCGTACTGATGGCTCACCAACGTATAATTTCTGTGTTGTTATCGATGACTGGGATATGGAGATCACCCATGTCATCCGCGGTGAAGACCATATCAATAATACACCTCGCCAAATCAATATCCTGAAAGCTCTCGGCGCTCCCGTGCCAGAATATGCACACGTTTCGATGATCCTCGGTGATGACGGTAAAAAATTGTCCAAACGTCACGGCGCAGTGAGCGTTATGCAATACCGTGATGATGGCTACCTGCCAGAAGCACTGCTGAATTATCTGGTTCGTTTGGGTTGGTCACACGGTGATCAAGAAATTTTCAGCATTGAAGAAATGACCGAGCTGTTCAGCCTGGATGCTATTAATAAATCCGCCAGCGCATTCAATACAGAGAAACTGCAATGGCTGAATCATCACTATATTAATACCCTGCCTCCAGAGAAAGTTGCCGTTCATCTAGCATGGCATATTGAGCAACAAGGTATTGATTCCCGTAATGGTCCACAGTTGGTTGATCTAATTAAATTACTGGGCGAACGTTGTAAGACGCTGAAAGAGATGGCTGAATCCTGCCGCTACTTTTATGAAGATTTTGCTGAATTTGATGCCGATGCGGCGAAGAAACATTTACGCCCAGTTACCCGTCAGCCTCTTGAGGTTGTCCATGCAAAGCTGGCTTCAATTACTGATTGGACACCAGAAAATGTGCACCATGCCATTCAATCCACCGCTGATGAACTGGAAGTCGGTATGGGTAAAGTTGGTATGCCGTTGCGTGTTGCTGCTACCGGGACAGGTCAATCCCCAGGAGTGGATGTCACTATTCATGCTATCGGGCAAACCCGCACTCTATCCCGTATTAATCAAGCGCTGGAATTCATTGCTCAACGTGAAACTCAATCCTAATTAATGCACCCAAGGCATCACTTATCACATGTGATGCCTTTTTATTTTCAGAAAATCTCATTTAATTGCCACCTTTTTACCACTTTCTTAAACACTCTCTATTTCACTTCAACCCATTACTCAACCTCTATTTTTATTAACTCATCATAAAATTGATGGCTTTTTCAACGCTTGTTGTGAGAATGACAAGTTAGCCGTTGACAGTATTTGCTGGGTTTCATATTATGCGCCCCGTTCCATTAATTTTGATTGGGGCTATAGCTCAGCTGGGAGAGCGCTTGCATGGCATGCAAGAGGTCAGCGGTTCGATCCCGCTTAGCTCCACCAAATCCTTCATATTGAAATAAGGTATTTGGTCCTAAATTAGGAAATACCACACTCGTGGGGCTATAGCTCAGTTGGGAGAGCGCTTGCATGGCATGCAAGAGGTCAGCGGTTCGATCCCGCTTAGCTCCACCAAAATTATCAGGCCCTGAAAGCCATGCTTTCAGGGCCTTTTGGTTATTACCCTATCTAATCACTATCATCGATTAAAAAACAAATGCCAACCTTGGCTAGCCTTTTTTCAATGGCTTCACCAACGAATCTAGTCCCTCTAGTTTTATTGCTAAAGTCATCTCCATCAGCGCACCCAATTTACCTTGTGGAAATTCACCCTTACGCGCGAACCACAATAAATACTCTTCCGGTAAGTCAATGAGCATACGCCCTTTGTATTTACCGAACGGCATTGCAGTATTAGCAATTTCTATCAGGTTCTCTTTTTCCATAATTTGCACGTCGATAAGGAGAAATAGGGGAAAGGGAAACTGCAGCATCCATCATGCAACATTCCACGATAAAACGTTATCTTTTACAGTACCAAACCTGCAATAGCCGCAGACAAGAAACTGACAAGCGTTGAACCAAACAGGAGTTTCAAACCAAAGCGGGAAACGACATTACCCTGTTTCTCATTCAAGCCTTTAATCGCCCCTGCCACAATCCCAATGGAAGAGAAGTTAGCAAAAGAGACCAAGAATACCGACAAAATACCCTGTGAACGAGGAGATAGTTCTGTCACAATTGATTGTAAGCTGTGCATCGCCACAAATTCGTTAGCAACCAATTTAGTTGCCATGATGCTACCAACCTTCGATGCTTCATCTGTGGGAATCCCAATCACCCAAGCAAATGGATAAAATACGTAGCCGAGCATTTCCTGAAAGCTCTTCTCAAACACCATGCTGAACAACGCATTAACCGCCGCAATCAGGGCAATGAAACCAATCAACATAGCAGCGACAATGAGGGCCACTTTGAAACCCGCCAAAATATATTCACCTAGCATTTCGAAAAAACTTTGACCTTCGTGAAGATTGCTCATCTGAATATCTTCTTCACTGTCAACAGCATACGGATTAATCAATGATAGGATGATAAAGGTACTGAACATATTAAGCACCAGTGCTGCTACAACATATTTAGGCGCTAAAATTGTCATGTAAGCACCAACGATTGACATAGAAACCGTTGACATTGCAGTCGCCGCCATCGTATACATACGACGCTCAGACATTTTTCCCAGTACATCTTTATAAGCAATAAAGTTTTCAGACTGCCCAAGTATCAAAGAACTCACTGCGTTAAATGATTCCAGTTTACCCATGCCGTTAACTTTAGACAGCAGAGTACCAATAACCCGGATGATGATTGGCAATAGTTTGATATGCTGCAAAATACCAATCAGCGCAGAAATAAAGATAATCGGACACAATACATTCAGAAAGAAGAATGCCAGTTTTGCATCCATCATGCCGCCAAAAATGAATTCAGTCCCTTCACCCGCATATTTCAGTAAATGCTCAAACAAACCAGCAAATCCCATGACAAATTCCTGACCAATACCAGAATTCAGGAAAAACCAAGCTAAGATAAGTTCAATAACAAGCAATTGAATAACATAGCGAGGACGAATACTTTTACGGTCACTACTCGCCAAAATAGCAAGGCCACCAATGACAATCAAAGCTAAAAAGAAATGCAGGATTTGAGACATATCACACTCCAAACACGATAGAAAGCGAGTTTTTATCAACGCATTATCTTGAAATCCATTGGGTATAGATATTACATTAGACTGAAATAATTCTTGCTGTAAACCTTTACTTAATGAGTCTGACCACATTTTTAGCTGAATCGTATAAAATAAACTTTAAAAACACCTTATCGCACATAACTGATTATTGAGAAAAGCTCTCAATAATCAGTATGTAAATAAAAAGTTATTCACCCAACAAACGGATCATTTCTGCTTCATCAATAACCGGAATATTTAATTCATTAGCTTTAGCTAATTTTGAACCGGCAGCTTCACCCGCAATCACCAAATCTGTTTTCTTAGAAACGCTGCCCGTCACCTTTGCTCCAAGTGCAACAAGTTTATCTTTGGCTTCATCCCTGGATAACTGATGCAATGAACCGGTCAATACAACTGTTTTACCCGAAAATGGGCTATCAATCTTCTCAGTTTTCGTTACGACGACCAGTTCCCAGTTGATGCCGATATTATCAATCAGATCGTCAATAACGGCTTGGTTATGAGGTTCAATGAAGAAGTTAACAACATGTTTCGCCACTACTTCGCCAACATCCTGAACCTCTTTCAATGCTTCCTCATCAGCGGAACGTAATTTATCCAGTTCGCCAAAGTGAGCAGCTAAATTAGCAGCGGTCGTTTCCCCAACTTCACGGATACCCAACGCATAAAGGAAACGGGCAAAGGTGGTTTTTTTTGCTTTTTCCAACGCATCTACTACATTTTGGGCAGATTTCGGCCCCATGCGATCAAGCCCGGTCAATTTACCTGCCGTCAGCCTGAAAAGATCCGCCGGGGTTTTGACATACTCTTTATCCACTAGCTGATCGATAATCTTTTCTCCCATGCCGTCAACATCCATCGCCCGACGGGAAACAAAATGCCTAAGCGCTTCTTTACGCTGAGCACCACACACCAATCCCCCGGTACAACGCGCGACAGCTTCCCCTTCAATCCTTTCAATATCTGCCCCACATACCGGGCAATGTTCAGGGAAAACAACTACATTACTGTCCTGTGGCCTTCTCTCTTCCAAAACACCGACAACTTGTGGAATCACATCACCGGCACGGCGAATAATAACTGTATCGCCAATCCGCAAACCTAAACGTTCAATCTCATCCGCATTGTGCAATGTTGCATTACTGACAATGACACCAGAGACCTGCACTGGCTCCAGACGTGCTACCGGTGTGATTGCGCCAGTACGACCAACCTGAAACTCGACATCACGAACAATCGTCATTTGCTCCTGAGCAGGAAATTTGAATGCCGTGGCCCAACGTGGCGCACGGGCAACAAAGCCCAATGCTTCCTGTAATTCCAGCGAATTGACTTTGACAACAACACCATCGATATCGAACCCCAATGCGGAGCGCTGATTTACAATATCATGATAAAAATCAATAACCTGTTGACTATCGGTACAAACTTTAACTTTATCGCTGACCGGCAATCCCCATTTCTTAAACTGTATCAATCGCTCGTAATGACTGGCGGGTAACTCGCCCCCCGCCAATATACCAACACCATAACAGAAGAAAGCCAATGGACGTTTAGCCGTAATACGGGGATCGAGCTGACGTAAAGAGCCAGCCGCCGCATTACGTGGATTAGCAAATACTTTTGCACCCGTGCGGCGAGCTTCCTCATTCAGTTTCTCAAACCCTTTTTGCGGCATGAAAACTTCACCGCGAATTTCAATACGAGCTGGAATATTTTCGCCGAATAGACGCAGTGGAATTGCGCCGATAGTCCGTATATTTGATGTAATATTTTCCCCTGTTGTACCATCACCACGGGTTGCAGCCCGTACCAACTCACCATTCTCATACAACAGGCTAACCGCCAAGCCATCCAGTTTCAGCTCACAGCACACAACTAAATCCTGGGTCTCTTTCAGACGGTCACGCACTCGCTTATCAAACGCCAGATAACTCTCTTCATCAAATACGTTATCCAGTGACAACATCGGAATTTCATGGCGGACTTGTTCAAAAGCCGTCAAAGGAGCAGCACCAACCCGCTGCGTTGGTGAATCCGATGTAATCAACTCAGGGTATTGTTCTTCAAGATCCTGCAATTCCTGCATTAACCGATCATATTCTGCATCAGGGATCTCTGGTGCATCCATGACGTGATACAGATATTCATGATGACGCAGTGTTGTTCTGAGCTTTTCTATTTGTTGAGCAGTTGATTTCATGATTGATAACCAGCGATAAAAAGCCCCCGACTGGCGGGGGCTTGAACATTCGATAAATTGATTATACCTGAACGCCAAGTGTGCTGCGAATACGTGCCTTATACAATTCGATTTTTTGCGGTGTCAACATTTTTCGCTCATCATCAAGCACCACACCCCCAACATCAGAAGCAATACGCTGGGCCGCCTGCAACATCAGTTTAAAATTCTGACTAGATTCTCCGTAAGAAGGGACCACCATAAACATGGAAATCCCCGGGGTCGTAAAATCAACCATTGTTTCAGGATTAAATGAACCCGGTTTCACCATATTTGCCAGACTAAACAGGACCGGGCCACTACCTGATGGGTTCACGTGACGGTGAAAAATCTGCATTTCCCCAAACTGAAAGCCAGATTGTAGAATACTTTGCAGCAAGGGCTCACCATTCAATTCCTGGCCGTGGTGTGCTGCTACGTGAAGAACCAAAACAATTTCTTTCACTTTAGTCTGAGCTTCTTTTTCGCCAGCCGCCTCCTGAGATTTTTCTTCAATCGCAGATCTGTTTTTTTCAGCCTCATTCTGCTCTTCGAATTCAAACAGACCAAGTTGGGGTTCCGGTTCTTCTGTGACTGCCCTTCTCGCTGTCGTCTCAGGCTGGCGGCCCGCCAGCAATGGATCATCGCTTTCTTCGGGCGTTGCAGCATCAATTTCTGTCAACTTTTGTTGACGACGCTCGATAGCTGGCTCAGCTTTATACTCCTGATGAGATTTCACCTGCTTATGGGCATAAGGCTTTTGCTGATTGTCGAATGCTTCATCGTCACTGTCATCGACGAAACTATTCTGACGATCATGTTTATGACGTTTAACTGGGCGATCACGAAAAAGCGAAGAACGCTCTTTACGGCTGGTCCACAACCCATGTAACAGCAAAGCTATTATTGCTATCGCACCAACAATGATTAATATCAGACGCAAATCCTGCATCATTGCGATCTCTGTTGTTTAATTAAGTATGCCACCACGGCGGAATATTTTCTGTATTAACTGTATTTGTCAAATAACACAAGTGCAAGCTTATACACACTTTTCTTATCAGAAAAATGCCTAACAAGCCTCTTTTGCATTTTTTTTATACAGAACAATACTAGTCAGTCGAAAATCCTGCCTATATGATAGCGTTTCAATCACACAGGAGAGAATAGGAAGTATGCTGAATTTGACAAAATCGCCAAAAAATTTGAGCGGCTTTCAGTATTTGGTGCAAGGTTGCAAATTAATTACTCGCCCAGGCATTAAAAGATTTGTCTTATTGCCTTTATTAGCAAATGTTTTGTTTCTCGGCGGTTCATTTTGGTGGCTCTATCAGAAACTGGGGAACTGGGTCCCTTGGATAGTGAGCAAAGTACCGGATTGGATGCAATGGCTCAGTTATATTTTATGGCCGCTGGCCGTGCTCTCTGTCTTGCTGATTTTTACTTACTTTTTCAGCACAATAGCGAATTTTATCGCAGCGCCATTCAATGGTTTGCTGGCAGAGAAATTGGAAGCGGATTTAACAGGAATCCCCGTTCCAGATACCGGCGTTTTAGCACTCGTCAAAGATGTTCCACGTATCCTGAAACGGGAATTAACTAAGCTGTGCTACTATATTCCACGCGCTCTGGTCTTATTGCTACTCTATTTTATTCCTGTTATCGGGCAGACTGTTGCACCTGTGCTCTGGTTTATTTTCAGTGCCTGGATGTTATCGATTCAGTATTGTGATTACCCCTTTGATAACCACAAAGTCAGTTTTCCAACAATGCGTAGTGCCCTTCGCCAAAATAAAATAATTAATCTGCAATTTGGCGCAACAGTGAGTATTTTAACGATGATACCCATCGTCAATTTGGTCATTATGCCTATTGCCGTATGCGCAGCAACAGCAATGTGGGTCGATCGCTATCGAGATCAACACGTTCCTCATATTATGCCGTGATATTCATTTAAGGTATCCTTTTAGACAATAAAAATATATTTAAGTTATATTTCCATTAGCCGGTTGTTGGCGTATTGTTGACCGGATATCACTAAAGGGAGTTGAAAGACGAGTATGAATAAAATTTACGAAGATAATTCTTTGACTATTGGTCGTACCCCGTTAATTCGCCTAAAACACTTTGGCAATGGGCGTATTCTGGCAAAAGTAGAATCCCGTAACCCAAGTTTTAGTGTAAAATGTCGCATTGGTTCCAATATGATTTGGGATGCTGAAAAACGCGGTATCCTACAACCCGGGAAAGAGTTGGTAGAACCTACCAGCGGTAATACCGGGATAGCTCTTGCTTATGTTGCCGCCGCTCGGGGCTACAAATTAACGCTGACTATGCCAGAAACCATGAGTATTGAGCGCCGCAAGCTATTGAAAGCATTGGGAGCGCAACTGGTACTGACGGAAGGCGCTAAAGGTATGAAAGGCGCCATTGAGAAAGCTAACGAGATTAAAGCGAGCGATCCCGACCGCTATATTATCCTGCAACAGTTTAGCAATCCGGCAAACCCAGAAATCCATGAAAAAACCACAGGCCCGGAAATCTGGGAAGACACAGACGGT
This sequence comes from Photorhabdus africana, assembly GCF_035181445.1. Lineage (NCBI taxonomy): Bacteria > Pseudomonadati > Pseudomonadota > Gammaproteobacteria > Enterobacterales > Morganellaceae > Photorhabdus > Photorhabdus africana. The sequence continues at coordinate 41,765 of NZ_JAXBVE010000026.1, read as the reverse complement.
GAAGTAGATGTATTTGTTACCGGTGTAGGGACTGGCGGTACATTAACAGGGGTTGCCCGTTACCTGAAAAACACCAAAGGTAAAAATATCACCACGGTTGCCGTAGAACCGGAAGAATCACCCGTCATCAGCCAGACTCTGGCCGGTGAAGAAGTGAAACCGGGTCCCCATAAGATTCAAGGTATTGGTGCAGGTTTCATTCCAGATAACCTTGATTTGACACTGGTTGATCGCGTTTTCAAAATCAGCAGTGAGGAAGCTATCAAAACCGCACGTGAAATCATGGTGAAAGAGGGCATTCTGGTCGGTATCTCCTCGGGAGCCGCCGTTGCAGCAGCAGTGAAACTTTCTCAGGAACCAGAATATAAAGACAAAAATATCGTCGTCATTCTGGCTTCATCAGGTGAACGCTATCTAAGCAGTGTACTGTTTACTGACTTGTCTGATGAATAAAAGTTTTTAAGTAAGTTACTTAGATTTATTGATAAAAAAGCACCTAAATGGTGCTTTTTCTGTGTGGTAGATCAAACTTTTACACTTTGCCAGATGATTTCTTACAATGGGTCTAGTATTTAACCAATAATAATTATTTCGATGCTCGAAATTAATTAGCAGGAGTAGTAGTTTCAGTTAAGTAGTTCCGCGATCTATCTTTACTTCAAACTATCAATCAGAAGCATCGGAAAGAACAATTTTTCTGATAATGAATAAAAATTTTTATTACATTATCAACCTGAGAGTCTATCTCAGTAGACGTCGTTAGTGCTGTTTATTCTTACCCGTAAAAGTGAATATAGACAGCACACATGACCCGGAACTTATGGGTCGTACTAAAGAGCGTTCAAGAGCTATTTATCGCTTTTGCCAGAACATTACTCAGTTCGCTCTTTAGGTAAATAAAATCGTCTTAAATGGGATAGGCAGTGAATAAACACTCAAGTTAAAATTTGTCCATGACAAGTTCTTAACTTACATAGCAAAAATCTAAGTTATTGAGGAAACGTTATGTTCCAGCAAGAAGTCACTATTACTGCGCCAAATGGCCTACACACCCGTCCCGCTGCACAGTTTGTTAAAGAAGCCAAAAGTTTCTCCTCCGACATTACTCTGACTTCCGGTGGTAAAACTGCCAGTGCCAAAAGCCTATTTAAGCTACAAACTTTGGGACTTACTCAAGGCACTGTAGTGACCATTTCTGCTGAAGGTGAAGATGAGCAAAAAGCAATCGAGCATCTGGTTAAGTTGATGGCAGAACTGGAATAACTTTCCATTAACCGTAAAACCAGTCAAGATTCAGAGATTGTGAATATACCCTATGGATTTCAAGATGCATCGCGACGGCAAGGGAGCGAATCCCCGGGAGCATAGATAACTATGTGACCGGGGTGAGCGAGTGCAGCCAACAAAGAGGCAACTTGAAAGATAACGGGTATAAACAGGTATTCGCTTAGCCGTTCCTCATCCCTGGATAAACTTTTATCTGGGGATATCAGTTTAAATGCATGCCCTAAAACAGCAGACCATCCGTGGGCTGGCTCTTTAAAGAATAATTATTAGTAGTTAGGTAACATCATGATTTCAGGCATATTAGTATCACCAGGCATTGCTTTCGGTAAGGCACTATTACTGAAAGAAGATCCAATCATTATCAATCAGAAAAAAATTAGCCAAGAACAAGTCGAACAAGAAATTTCCCATTTCAAGAAAGGCCGTGAAAAAGCCTCATCTCAGCTAGAAATCATCAAGAACATAGCAGCAAAAAACCTCGGAGAAGAAAAAGCTGAAATCTTCGAAGGGCATATCATGCTATTGGAAGATGAAGAACTTGAGCAAGAAATTATTGCGTTAATCAAAAACGATTTCAAAACCTCAGATGCCGCGGTTTATTCTGTTATTGAAACCCAGGCCCAAGCCCTTGAAGAATTAGATGATGAATACCTGAAAGAACGTGCCACAGACGTGCGTGATATCGGTAAACGCTTGCTGAAAAACATTCTGGGTATGCCCATTGTTGATCTTGGCTCCATTTCAGAAGAAGTCATTCTGGTTGCCAACGACCTGACTCCATCTGAAACCGCACAACTCAATCTGGAAAAAGTACTCGGTTTTATTACCGATTTAGGTGGCCGAACGTCCCACACGTCAATCATGGCCCGCTCTCTTGAACTGCCAGCAATCGTGGGTACCACTCAGGCGACGACAACAATCCAGAATGGTGATTACCTAATCCTGGACGCTGTAAATAACCATATTTACATCAACCCGTCTGATGCGGAAATTGAACAGCTAAAAAAGACCAAAAACGAATATCTGTCAGAAAAAACTGAACTTGCGAAGTTGAAAGATCTCCCGGCAATGACGCTTGATGGCCATCAGGTTGAAGTCTGCGCCAATATCGGTACTGTCCGTGATGTGATCGGCGCTGAACGCAATGGTGCAGAAGGTGTCGGTTTATACCGTACAGAATTTCTGTTTATGGATCGTGATGCACTGCCAACAGAAGAAGAACAATTCCAAGCTTATAAAGCCGTTGCCGAAGCAATAGGCAACCAAGCGGTTATTATACGCACGATGGATATCGGTGGTGATAAACATCTGCCCTATATGAATCTACCGAAAGAAGAGAACCCATTCCTTGGTTGGCGTGCAATTCGTATTTGCCTTGATCGAAAAGAGATCTTACATTCTCAGTTACGTGCTATCTTACGTGCATCTGCTTTCGGTAAATTACGTATTATGTTTCCAATGATTATTTCTGTAGAAGAAGTACAGGAACTGAAAGTAGAACTTGAATTGCTGAAAGGCCAGCTTCGCGAAGAAGGTAAAAAATTCGATGAAGCAATCGAAGTGGGTGTGATGATAGAAACACCCGCTTCAGCAGTTATTGCTCATCACCTAGCAAAAGAAGTTGACTTTTTCAGTATTGGGACAAACGATCTAACTCAGTATACTCTTGCTGTAGACCGCGGTAACGAGTTGATTTCTCATCTTTATAACCCGATGCTACCAGCAGTATTGAGCCTGATTAAGCAAACCATCGATGCTTCACACGCTGAAGGTAAATGGACGGGGATGTGTGGCGAGCTTGCAGGTGATGAACGAGCTACCTTGTTGCTATTAGGCATGGGGCTGGATGAGTTTAGTATGAGTGCGATTTCTATTCCCCGCATCAAGAAAATCATTCGTAATACTCGTTACGAAGATGCAAAAGCGCTAGCTGAGCAAGCCCTTACTCAGTCTACCGCTAAGGGGTTGATAGAATTGGTTGATACCTTCATCAAAGAAAAAACACTTTGCTAACAATATCGGTTAAAACGCGGTCCAGTATAAACAATTAGGAGAAGATTCATGGGTCTGTTTGATAAACTGAAATCTCTAGTTTCAGATGATAAAAAAAACAGCGGCACTATTGAAATTATCGCACCTTTATCTGGTGAGATTGTCAATATTGAAGATGTTCCAGATGTTGTCTTCGCCGAGAAAATTGTCGGCGACGGTATCGCTATAAAACCTGCCGGCAACAAGATAGTTGCACCAGTTGATGGAACAATCGGTAAAATATTTGAAACCAACCATGCATTTTCTATCGAATCGGACAGCGGTATTGAGCTATTTGTCCATTTTGGTATTGATACGGTTGAACTTAAAGGCGAAGGCTTTAAGCGTATTGCTGAAGAAGGTCAGCGTGTACAAAAAGGTGATTTAGTTTTGGAGTTCGATCTTAAACTCCTTGAAGAAAGAGCAAAATCAACCCTGACACCTGTTGTTATTTCCAACATGGATGAGATTAAAGAATTATCCAAGTTGAGTGGTTCTGTCACTGTTGGTGAAACACCCATTATGCGTATTAAAAAGTAGCAGCATTTTAACTTTACAATACCATTTTCATATTAAAAAACGGCCGATAATCACGGCTGTTTTTTTATCCCTTATTTTCAATTTACATCATTTTCCAGTGAAAATTGGCTAGTGTGAGCAGAGCTTATCCGCCTCTTTTACTCTACTCACGCTATAACCCGTTATCTTTCAAGTTGCCTCTTTGTTGGCTGCACTCCCTTGCCGCCGCGATGCAGCTTGAAATCCACAGGGTATAAATATATAACCAGATTAATTAAATACGCCGGTAGAAAGATATCTGTCACCACGGTCACAGATAATGGTAACAATAACAGAACCTGGATTTTGCGCTGCAACACTTAATGCTCCAGCAACAGCACCGCCGGAGCTGACCCCACAGAAAATGCCTTCTTTCTGAGCTAACAAACGCATGGTATCTTCTGCTTCTTTCTGAGTGATATCCAACACTTGATCAACTAACTCTTTGCGGAAAATGCCCGGCAAATAAGCCGGCGACCAGCGTCGAATACCGGGAATATGGCTATCCGCCGCCGGTTGTAAGCCAATAATCTGTACACGATTAGACTGGCTTTTTAAATAGCGGCTAACACCGGTAATGGTTCCCGTTGTTCCCATACTGGAAACAAAATGTGTAATACGCCCTTGCGTCTGCTGCCAAATTTCCGGCCCTGTCGTCGTAAAATGCGCTAAAGGATTATCCGGGTTATTGAATTGATCAAGAACTTTACCTTCACCATTCCGCTCCATTTGCTGAGCTAAATCACGCGCACCTTCCATGCCCATTGCTCTACTCACCAAAATCAGTTCCGCACCATAAGCTCGCATAGAAGCCTGACGCTCAAGGCTCATATTATCAGGCATCAGTAATTTAAGGTGATAACCTTTTACTGCGGCAATCATTGCTAACGCAATACCCGTATTTCCGCTAGTAGCTTCAATTAATACGTCACCGGGAGAAATTTCACCCCGCAATTCAGCTTGCTGAATCATTGATAGCGCTGTTCTGTCTTTTATCGAGCCTGCCGGATTATTACCTTCAAGCTTCACCCATATTTCCCCCTCTAGCTTATCGGTGATTCGTTGTAATTTTACCAGCGGGGTGTTACCTATAAAATGTTCCAAGCTTGCCACAGCTATTACCCAAATTTTATTTAATAGAAAAGCGAAATAACCATATTCAGCAATATATCGCAAGGCTTTAAATAAAAAATGCCCATCCCTGGCGGTAAGGAGATGAGCAAAATGGTACCAACCAAATTTAAATCATTATCAGGCAGTTTGGGCTAAACTCAGTGTTTGCAATTGTTTATCACCCGCATATAAACGCGCTTCAGTGCCACCAATAAAATAACGGCTTCCTCTTGTGGGTATTGAAGTTTCATCAAACCAAGTAACAGCAACCGACTCATGATGCCAGCCTAGAGGCTGAACCGAAAGCTGCCAGAAATGCCCTCTAGGACTGACCTCCGTCACCTGTACCGGCAATGGACTGGAAGGCGTCGGTTGCGAGTTCATTATGATATCCCACGGACGTAGGAATACATCAACATTCCCCTGATGGATTGGTGTCACATTGAGAGGCAAGTGCTGTCCGCCAATCAATAGCTGAGAGCCTTTAATTTCCCCACTAAAATGATTGACCTCACCTAGGAACTCCATCACAAAACGGCTTGCCGGATAACGCCACACATCTTGTGGCGTAGCTATCTGTTCAATATTCCCTTGCCTCATGACAACAACCCGGTCAGCCACTTCCATCGCTTCTTCCTGATCGTGAGTGACAAAGACACTGGTAAATTTAAGCTCTTCATGGAGCTGACGTAACCAACGGCGTAACTCCATTCTTACCTGAGCATCCAGTGCACCAAATGGCTCATCGAGTAATAGAATTTGTGGTTCAACAGCCAATGCTCTTGCCAACGCCACCCGCTGTTTCTGCCCACCAGAAAGTTGTGATGGATAGCGTTCAGCAAAATGTGTCAATTGCACCATCTCCAACAACTCCATCACCTTACGGCGGATAGCCGCCATATTCGGACGCTTACGTCGTGGCAGTACTGTCAATCCAAAAGCAACATTATCAAAGACAGTCATATGCCGAAACAGTGCATAATGCTGAAATACGAATCCAACTTGCCGATCTTTAGCATGCAGACGGCTAACATCTTGCCCGTGGAAACTCAGCTTCCCCGCGGTTTGTTGTTCCAAACCAGCAATAATCCTCAACAAGGTTGTTTTACCGGAGCCTGACGGGCCAAGTAGAGCAACCATTTCTCCAGAAAAAACATTCAGAGTGATATCGCTCAGAACCTGAGTCCGACCAAAATATTTACTAATATTGTTAATTTCAATACTCATATTCTGCTCCTACCTTAACCATGTTGGCGACTTAACCGCCACTGCAAAGCACTTTTAACAATCAAAGTGATAATTGCCATCAATGCCAACAATGCCGCCGCAGTAAATGCCCCTACGGTGTTGTAATCTTGATGCAGTAATTCAACCTGCAACGGCAATGTGTAAGTTTCACCACGAATAGCACCGGATACCACTGAGACAGCCCCAAATTCACCAATTGCCCGAGCATTGGTCAAAACCACACCATATAACAACGCCCAACGGATATTAGGTAACGTCACTCGCCAAAACATTTTCCAACCAGACGCCCCCAATAAAATCGCAGCTTCATCCTCTTGGCTCCCCTGACTAAGCATCATCGGCACCAGCTCTCGAACAACAAAAGGACAAGTCACAAATATCGTTACTAAGGCCATCCCCGGCCAGGAAAACATCAATTGGATATCATAGGGTTCCAGCAAACTTCCGGCCCAACCATTCGAACCATAAAACAATAGGTAGATCAAACCAGCCACGACCGGCGAAATAGCAAATGGAATGTCGATCAGCGTCAATAAACATTGCCGCCCCGGAAACTGAAAGCGCGTTACCAGCCAAGCAATCATGACGCCAAAAATTAGGTTTACCGGAACGGTAATTAACGCGATCAGTATCGTTAACCAGATGGCATGCAACATATCAGGATCTAAAAGATTCTCAGTGACTATCTCAATTCCTTTAGAAAAGGCGGTCATAAATATCCAGACAATGGGGATCACCAACAGTAAGATTGAAAACAATACGCCTGTTATGATCAACGCCCATTTACCCCAATTTACAGGTAGCCGTTGCGCTACATGAGATTCAGATAATTCAACCATTAATGCCCTCCAATCCGTTTACCAAAGCGGCTTTGCAGAGTATTAATGCTAAATAGTAAAATCAGCGATATTGCCAATATGACTGATGCGATAGCACTGGCCGCAGGATAATCAAACTCCTGTAAACGGATGAAAATCATCAGCGATACCACTTCTGTTTGCCATGCAATGTTACCGGCAATAAAGATCACGGCACCAAATTCCCCCAAGCTGCGAGTAAAAGAGAGTGCTGTGCCCGCAATTAAAGCCGGAGACAATTCTGGCAATACAACCCGCCAGAAAGTTCGCCAACGACTAGCGCCTAATGTTTGAGCTGCTTCTTCATATTCTGGCCCTAGCTCTTCAAGTACCGGCTGAATCGTTCGCACTACAAATGGCAGACTTGTAAATGCCATCGCTACCGCAATACCCAACCAAGTATTCACGACTTTCACATCAAAGTGCCCAAGCAAAGAGCCATACCAACCACTCACAGAGAATAGCGTTGCCAATGTCAATCCCGCTACCGCAGTAGGTAACGCAAAAGGGAGATCCATCAAACCATCCAATAAGCTACGGCCAGGGAAACGATAGCGGGTTAAAACCCATGCCATCAACATACCAAACACCGCATTAAACAAGCTGGCAACCGCTGCTGCTAGCAATGTCACTTTATAAGCTGCTACAACTTGGGGATTAGCAATCACCTGCCAATACTGTTCCCAGGTCATACTGGAAAGCTGCACAACTAATGCACTCAGGGGTAACAATAAAATCAAGCAGGTATAGAACAAACTACTGCCTAAGCTCAACCCAAAACCAGGCAATACTCGCTTACTGGATCTCGAAAACATTACTTATGCCCCTTGGCCAGCAATTGATCCAGTATACCGCCAGTATTGAAGTGAGTTTTCATCACTTGTGGCCAACCACCAAATTGATCTTCCAATCGAAACAGCTTAGTTTCTGGAAAACGGTCTCTCTGTTGATCCATCACGTTTTTATTACTGACACGATAATTAAAGCTGGTAATGATCTGCTGTGCCTGTGGGCTATAAAGATAATTCAGATAAGCTTTAGCCGCTTTCTCTGTACCGTTTTTCGCAATATGCTTATCAATCCAAGCCACGGGGAATTCTGCCAGAATACCCACCGGTGGAACGATCACTTCATATTTATCATCACCATACTGCTTGCGAATGTTGTTCACTTCAGATTCGAAACTGATCAGTACATCGCCCAAGCCACGTTCAATAAACGAAGTTGTTGCCCCGCGACCACCAGTATCAAACACGGCGACATTTTTCAGGAAACGTTTCATCCATTCGCGAGTTTTACCCTGATCTCCACCATTTTCCTGTTGAATAGCCCCCCAAGCGGCCAAATAAGCATAACGGCCATTACCGGAGGTTTTAGGGTTTGGGAAGACTAATTTGACATCCTGACGCACTAAATCATCCCAATTACGAATATTTTTGGGATTACCTTTACGCACGATAAACGCCATCGTGGAATAGTAAGGTGAACTGCTATTTGGCAGACGATTCTGCCAATCAGCCGAGAGCAGATTGCCACGATCATGCAAAATTTGCACATCCGTTACCTGATTGTAAGTCACTACATCAGCCCGCAATCCTTGAAGAATTGCCAGTGCTTGTTTGGAGGAGCCGGCGTGGGATTGTTTGATTATCAACTTATCTTGTGGATACTGCTCATTCCACTGTTTTTCAAATTCAGGATTCAGTGCAGAAAATAGCTCACGCGCAACATCATAAGAGCTGTTTAATAGCTCTACAGCAAAGGCATGACTGCTGCCTAATAAAGTTACTACTACCAGTCCGTTTAGTATCGTATTTTTTATTGAATACTTTTTCATTTTTCACCTTAATCCGTTATTTCATCAAATAACGCGCCAGTGACTAATGTATCTAGTTTATTTATAACAGGGTAGATAACGATCGCCGTTTAATATATCAAATTGCACTTAGAAAGTATGAAACGCAATAAGATGACAGGAATATATCCGTCATCTTTCAAGTTGCCTCTTTGTTGGCTGCACTCTCTCACCCCAGTCACATCGTTATCTATGCTCCCGGGGATTCGCTCCCTTGCCGTCGCGATGCATCTTGAAATCTATTGGGTATAATAAGGTTTTTAAATGAAAAATGCGGGCCTGTTACGGCTCCGCAAGAGGAACATTAAATTCACCAAACCGACTCAGTTGATGTTTTAATCAGAAATTCTCATCGTTTCCAGACGATACGTTCCATTTTCCAGTTTTTCAGTACATCATCAGAAGGAATCAAGCCTTCAGGGCCATTCCAATTACCTGTAAACAGATAACTGACATGTTTACTCTGTGGGGATACGCAGACAATAGCGCTCTTCTCTGACTCACTCACCGTATTTCGGCAAACCTCAAATGCCTTGCTATAAAGTGCCGAAAATGGCATGCCAACCTTTGTTCCCCAGACGGTTTCAATATCTTCATCCAACACTTCAATGCGACTGACTTTTCCATCGGCCTGACCAAATAACGCTATCTTCAATTGATCACCATCCATTGCTTGAAATACTGTCACCAATTGACCATTTTTTGTTTCCATGCCACTGCGTAAGTGATACTTTCCATCCAACCCCTTCTCTATTGCCTCTTTATTCATTGCTGTCAAACCATTTATTTCTCCCACCCCCTGATCTGAGATTTTTAAGGGGCTACCAAACCAGCTAAGAGGAGACAAATTCGACCATGAAAAACCCGATGACCCCGTACAACCGGCCAGTAAAAATGCACCACTTATTGTGACAAAACGTAATCCTGACAACATGTTAGTTAAAGTATACTTCTGCATAACGGGTTCCCTTATGACTCAATACAGAGATAGGCACTGAGACATCACATCTGATTGTTAGTTTCAGAGAATATTTAAATTAATTACTTTAGATTAATATTTTATTGATAAAATACAACTTAGCGGTATCATTACTCCCCCATAAAAGTCATTACTATTGATAAGGTCAATATGATGAAAAAAATATTTATAACCACCGCCTTGATTACTTTGTTCAGTATGCCGTCAATGGCTCAAACCTCACAGACGCAATTTGGTGGTTTTTCTGGTCCCGATTCAACACAGCCTCCGGTCCAAGCAGCACCACAAGGTGGTTTTGTCGATCAAAATGCGAGAGTTTCCACCACCCAACAAGTTAAAAATATGAGAGATGACAGTTGGGTCGTACTGGAAGGACATATTGAATCCCGTATCCACAGTGATCACTTCATATTCCGCGATAATGCAGGAATTGTTGAAGTCGAAGTTGATCATAAATACTGGAATGGTCAAACGATAACACCTCAAGATAGAGTCCGTCTTGAAGGTGAAGTCGATAAAGAGTGGAATGGTATGACTGTTGATGTGAAAAAAGTCACCAAATTGAACTAATGCTTGTGGCTGAGTGGGATTCTTTCACTCAGCCATATCTATGCTTCACTCGCTCACCCCGGTCACATAGTTTGCTATGCTCCCGGGGATTCACTCCCTTGCCGTCGCGATCCATCTTGAAATCCATAGGGTATAAACTCAATATTCCTGATCAACAATCAAACGCTTACTGAAAATAACGCTCTCTTGGTGGCGATCTTCATATTCCAGTTTTTCACACATATAGATAGTGGCATCATTATCTTCAGGAACAATAAGAACTATTTTTGGGCAACCACGGGCAATCAATTTCTTCTCCAATCGGGCAATTAATGCATTCGCAATTCCCCTACCGCGAAATTCAGGATGAACTCCTAAATAATAAGCTGAACCACGATGACCATCATAACCACCCATAATCGTCCCAACCACTTCACCAACCACTTCACCAACCACTTCCGCGACTAAAAACAGGTCAGGATCATGCGTCAATTTACGCTCGATATCCACTTCAGGATCAACACCAGGATTAAGTAAATCGCAGCGTTCCCATAAGGTGATCACTTCTTCAAAATCATCTTGTCGAAATACCCGAATTTCCATCCCTAACCAACCTGTTTTTATTGAAATAACTATTTTCTCATTATCTCCGCTTTAACACCGGAATCAATACGAAAATGCGTTCTCTTCCACTAATAGCTATAATATAGCGCTCACCACACCATAATGGGAAAAGAACCATGAATACACCAAACATTAATCAGATTAAATCTTTTTTCCTTTCATTACAGGATGAAATTTGCCAACAACTGGAACAAATAGATGGTAAAGAGAAATTTACTGAGCAGTGCTGGCAACGAGAAGAAGGTGGCGGAGGCCGTAGTCGAATTATGAAAGAAGGCACGATATTCGAACAAGCAGGCGCTAATTTTTCTCATGTATCAGGAGATATGCTTCCTTTATCAGCAACAACTCACCGTCCTGAACTGGTCGGTCGTCATTATCAGGCCATGGGCGTCTCTCTCATTATTCATCCTTTGAATCCCTATATACCAACCAGCCATGCTAATGTTCGGTTCTTTATTGCAGAAAAAGAAGGTGAAGCGCCAGTGTGGTGGTTCGGTGGGGGTTTTGATTTAACACCTTATTATGGTTTTAAGGAAGATGCTATTCATTGGCACACCACTGCTAGAAATATATGTCAGCCCTATGGAGAAGATGTTTACCCAAAATATAAAGAATGGTGTGATAATTATTTCTATATTAAACATCGTAACGAAGCCCGTGGAATTGGTGGTTTATTTTATGACGACTTAAATACACCTGACTTTGAACATTGTTTCAATTTCACTCAAGATGTAGGTAAAGGTTTTCTTTCTGCCTATTTACCGATTGTAGAAAAAAGGAAAGACATATCGTGGGGTGAACGTGAACGGCAATTTCAATTATATCGCCGTAGTCGCTATGTAGAATTTAACCTCGTTTGGGATAGAGGAACCTTATTTGGATTACAAAGCGGAGGACGAACAGAATCTATCTTAATGTCCATGCCACCATTAGTACGTTGGGAATATGATTATCACCCTGAACCAGAATCTGCGGAAGCTACTTTATATATCGACTTTCTACCAGCAAAAAACTGGATATGATTTTTTATCATGTTAGGAATATTATAAAAAACTATTCCTAACTATTTATATTTTTATTACAGCCAATTCAAGAATCCCTCACATAAAAAACATTAACAAGTTATTAACAACCCCTTAACACAAAAGAAGCAGGTTAGACCTGATGACTATCTGCTGGAAACGTGGTTAATATGAACCCGTACCTAAAGAGTACCTCTAATTAATAACTAAAAATTTATTCCAGGAGATATTTTATGCAAATACAAAACAATAACTACAGAGGCTTAATACCACCGTACATTCTTCAAAATATTTATAATAATGACAATAAAAAGAAGAAAGTATTAATGACATTAAATCATACTAAGAGTTTAATGTTGGACAATGTTATTAACGAATCTTCCGATGATTCCGACGATGATGATAAAGTTACCAAAACAACTATACATCGTTCTATTCACGATGCAGAAAATAAACGCAAGTTGCCAGGAAAATTAGTACGAGATGAAGGAGATCCAGATAACGGAGATAAATCAGTTGATAATGCATATAGATATTTAGAAGCAACTTACAGTTTCTATAAAGAAATTTTTAATCGCAACTCATTAGATGATAAAGGAATGAAATTGATTGCCACCGTGCATTATGGCGAAGAATATATGAATGCATTCTGGGGCAACGGACAAATGGTATTTGGCGACGGAGATGGCAAAACCTTTAATGATTTTACAACCTCTGTCGATGTGATCGGCCATGAATTATCACATGGTGTTATTGAAAAAACAGCAGATTTGGTCTATTTCTTCCAGTCTGGCGCGTTGAATGAATCAATAGCAGATGTTTTTGGTACATTAGTAAAACAACATTATCTGAAACAAAAAGCTGAAGAAGCGGATTGGATTATAGGTAGTGAGTTACTGGGCAAAGACGTTAAAGGCGTAGGGATTCGTTCAATGAAAAACCCTGGCAGTGCATATGATGATGAAACTCTTGGTAAAGATCCACAGCCTGGTCATATGGACGATTATAAAGACTTGCCGATTTATCGAGACAATGGTGGTGTTCATATTAATTCGGGTATTCCTAATAAAGCCTTCTATAACCTGGCGATAAAATTAGGTGGATATGCCTGGGAAAGAGCAGGAAAAATATGGTACAACACATTGTTGGATAAAGATCTTGCACGTGATACTAACTTCTTATCCTTCGCTAAATTAACAATTAAACATGCTCGTGAGTTATTTGATGAGGATGTTGAAAAAGCAACGATTGATAGCTGGACAGAAGTGGGCGTTAAAGTGAAGGAAGATAAAGACGATAAGGGCGGCGACAAGGACAAAAATAAAGATAAAACTGAAGAGTAATCTATAAACATATCGCTGGTGTAACGCCAGCGATATTTTATTATTTGTAATACCTGACTAGTAAAAAAATATATCTAATAGAAGATACTAAAATTGTTAACGACGAATTTCACGCTATACTAAAGAGACCTGAAAAATAACCGTAAAAAACTGGTATATCATGAATAATAAAACGCTCAAACTTACAACTGATAGTAAAATCACAATTTCCCTACAAGGAGGATTTGCCGCTACACCTGGTCTTAACCAAGACAAAACAGTGAATTTAGAATCATTGTCTTCACACCAACAACTGTTATTTCTTCAAGCCATAGAACAAAACTTTTCCGATTCTATGCTATCAGCACCATATCCTGATCAAGATTATTATCTGCTCAGTATCGTCAATGGAAATGAAGAACACCACTTCACCCTTCCTGAGTCAGATGCACCAGAAATCATTACCCAGATATGGAACGCCGACAAAAAGGGTGGTTAATCACCACCCCTTTTCCTATTAGCACTAACGCTTTTTCAGATGCGCCATCAGACGTTTACGTTTACGCATTTGATTTGGTGTCAACGTATTACGTTTGTCAGCATAGGGATTCGCCCCTTCTTTAAATTGAATCCGAATGGGCGTCCCCATCACTTTTAGGGATCGGCGGAAATAGTTCATCAGATAACGCTTATAAGAATCAGGCAAATCGGTTACCTGATTACCGTGGATCACAACAATTGGCGGATTATAACCACCAGCATGAGCATATTTCATTTTCACCCTGCGACCACGGATCATCGGCGGTTGATGATCTTCTTCGGCCATATGCATGATACGAGTTAGCAGTGAAGTATTGACACGACGAGTGGCGCAATCATAAGCCTCAAGAATCGAGTCAAACAGATTCCCCACCCCACTACCATGTAAAGCAGAGATAAAATGTACTCTGGCAAAGTCAACAAAACCAAGACGATAATCCAGCATCTCTTTCACACGCTCTTTATCTTCCTGTGACATACCATCCCATTTATTGACCGCAATAACCAATGAGCGCCCGCTATTAAGAATAAAACCCAATAATGACAAATCTTGATCGGAAATGCCTTCTCGCGCATCGATCACCAGCAATACAACGTTAGCATCTTCAATCGCTTGAAGGGTTTTGATGACTGAAAATTTTTCAACCGTTTCAGTGATCTTACCCCGCTTACGTACCCCCGCAGTATCAATAAGGATATATTCACGGCCATCCCGCTCCATTGGAATATAAATGCTATCACGGGTAGTGCCTGGCATGTCGTAAACCACAACCCTTTCTTCACCCAAGATACGGTTAGTCAACGTAGACTTACCCACATTTGGCTTACCGACAATGGCTAATTTCAATGGCAGAGTTAATGGATCAAAATCCTCCTCCTCTTCTACCATCTCAATTTCATTCTGTTCCTGCTCTGCCCAATAAGCTGCGTTGGCCTCTTCCTCAGTCAACTCAACCACTTCTTCTTCACCTTTACCGGAGAAAGGCAACAATACTCGTTCGATAAGTTGAGTGACACCACGACCATGAGAAGCCGCGATAGAATAGATATCCCCCAATCCAAGGGAATAAAATTCAGCAATAGCGGTATCAATATCAACACCGTCGGTTTTATTCGCGACCAAAAAAGTAGCTTTTTCGCGCCCACGTAGATGTTTTGCTATCGCGTGGTCTGCTGGCATAAGCCCGGCACGAGCATCTACCATAAACAGAACAATATCGGCCTCTTCAATCGCCATCAAAGATTGAGCTGCCATATGGGTTTCCACACCATCTTCAGTGCCATCGATACCACCGGTATCAATGATGATAAACTCCTGTCCTTCAACCTCAGCTCGACCATATTTACGGTCGCGAGTCAGACCTGGAAAATCCGCTACCAGCGCATCTCTTGTACGGGTTAAACGGTTAAATAATGTGGACTTACCCACATTTGGGCGCCCTACCAGAGCGACGACAGGTATCATTTGTTGATGCCTCATGACTTAATTTGAAATTAGTACTCCGCTGTTCATCTAGTGTTAATCACAACAGAGCACTAAAAAGACGAAACGGCTCCTGTTCTCTCCAGGAGCCGTAGGACTATAACTATACCCGTTATCTTTCAAGTTGCCTCTTTGTTGGCTGCACTCGCTCACCCCGGTCACATAGTTCGCTATGCTCCCGGGGATTCACTCCCTTGCCGTCGCGATGCATCTCGAAATCCATAGGGTATAACGCTTTACTTTATTTCCGGTAAACAGGCAGTAAGCAAAACTCAACGGGTAAACAGATAAACCGTACCGTCTTTCGCCTGTACCATCAATTTATCACTGGCAACAACCGGACGACTCATTAAACCGGAACTATCAACTTTATGTTGAGCAACAAACTTACCGTCATCCATATTCAGCCAGTGCAGATAACCTTCACTGTCACCGACAACCAGATAGCCATTATACATTTCAGGCGCGGTTAAATTACGGTGTTGCAATTTTGTCTGAGTCCACAAAGTGACACCATCACTTTGACGCAGACCCATAACACGATCGTTTTGGTCAACAATATAGATATTATCACCATAAACAACCATCTCGTTCACTGAACCCAAATCGCGCTTCCAGAGGATCTGACCTGAACGCATATCAAGCGCCACCAGATTACCGTTATAAGCTATTGCATATATCACGCCATCAGAAATAACCGGTGTCGTATCAACATCATTAAGACGACCGATTTCTGTAGAACTGGTTACCTGAGAAATACGTTGTTGCCAAATCAACTGCCCTTGAGAAATCAAGACAGCGTTGACACGACCATTATCCCCCCCCACGATGGCAGCACCGTAAGCCGCGGCAGGCGCCGATTCACCACGCAATGATAATGATGGTGTATCCAAATTAACGGACCACTGCACCTTGCCATCTAACTCACTTAATGCCTGCAACATCCCATTACTGGTATGAATCAGCACCAGACCATCACTCACCACAGGACGCGACAACGCTTCACCGGCAACGTCAGATTGCCAGGCAACTTGGCCGTCTTTGGTATTCAATGCAATAACTTTGGCACGTTCAGTACCGACATATAGATGATCCCCAGCAACGGTCAGACCACCAGAGAGCAATGCTGGTATACGAGAAGAGAGCAAACCCGCTTTTTCCGCCAGATTCACCGACCATATCTCTTTACCACTATCAATGTCCAACGCCTTAACGATGCCATGACGATCAGCAACATAAACAGCGGAGCCCTGCCAAGTTGGCGTCAAGTGAGAATAATAACGGCCTACACCATCACCGACAGATTTATCCCAAACTTCGCTTGGGTTAAATTGATTTTCGACCTGTGGCAATGGTGACATCGTTACTGTGTCTTGCTCACTTGAACAACCGGCTAGCAGAACGGAAGCCACTAAACCAACCAAGAGTGTTTTACGCAGTTGCATTGAAAGAATTCCCCTTAGCTGGATAAGTTATTCAATTTAAGATTTAACATCGATTTGATCGCCTGTGGTGAATTTGAGCTCAAACCTTTGGTATACGCTGCGCGGGCACCGGCAATATCGCCTTTTTTCACCAGTGCATCACCGCGGATATCCTCCGCAACGGCAACCCAACCGGAACCTTTGACCTGTTCCAATGTTTTCAGCGCGGCATCCGCTTTATCTTCCGCCAATTGAACCCTGGCTAGGCGAATATTCACCAGAGCCTGCAAATCCTCATTTTTTACCTGACCGGTCGCCGCAGATAAAAATTGATCTGCTTTAGTTAATTCATTCTTTTCAACAGCAAGTTGAGCCAAATGCAGATGCGTCATCACGCCATAACTGTTATTCGTTTCACTGGCAAATTTTTCGGCAGCCGCATGACTCTCTTTTGTACTGGTAATTAATCCTTGATCTACTCGTTCAAAAGCTTCTGCACTTTCCTGCAACTGATTTGTCTGATGAGATTGCCAATAACGCCAGCCAATCAACGCCCCAGCACCCAACACCAGCCCAAAAACCAAGGCTTTACCATTATTGGCAAAAAAGCGACGAATCACGTCTACTTGTTCGTTTTCATTGGTATAGACTTCCACAGAGTCTCTCCTTAACCTAACAGTTCAACCAAACGAGCCGCAATTTCGCTTTGTGACAACGTTTGTTGTTCACCTGTACGTAAATCTTTAATGGCTACTTGACCAGAACGAACTTCATCCTCACCGAGAATCAGTGCAATTTTGGCGCCTTGTTTATCCGCACGCCCCAATTGCTTCTTAAAGTTCCCTCCCCCGTGGTTCATCATTAAACGCAATTGGGGCAACGTATCACGTACCTGTTCAGCCAAAATCAATGCCGCTTGCTGACTACCTTCGCCAAAAGAAGCGAGATAAACATCTGCAACTGCCCGCTCCGTGACAAATGCTGGATTAATTTCTTGCACCAGCAAAATCAGACGCTCCATCCCCATGGCAAAACCCACCGCAGGCGTTGGTCGGCCCCCCAGTTGCTCAACCAACCCATCGTACCGACCACCGGCACAGACCGTCCCTTGAGCCCCGAGTGCCGTTGTCACCCATTCAAATACTGTGCGGTTATAATAATCCAAGCCACGAACCAAACGCTGATTAATCCGATACTTGATACCCGCCCCATCAAGAAGTGCACACAGGCTATCAAAATGTTCCTTTGATTCGGCATCAAGATAATCAAACAGTTCCGGCGCATCATTAAGAAGTTGCTGAACCTCTGGATTTTTTGAATCCAGAACACGTAATGGATTGCTGTACATACGGCGTTTGCAATCTTCATCCAGCTTATCTTGGTGCTGCTCAAGAAAAGCCACCAACGCTTCGCGGTAATTAGCGCGTGCCGCCAACGAACCAATGGAATTCAGTTCAAGCGTCACATGCTCAAAAATACCGAGCTCACGCCACCAGCGAGCAGTCAATAAAATAAGTTCGGCATCAATATCAGGCCCCTGAAGACCAAAAACTTCAGCACCTAACTGATAAAATTGGCGGTAACGGCCTTTTTGTGGACGCTCATAACGGAACATTGGCCCTAAATACCATACGCGCTGTTCCTGATTGTACAGCAGACCATGTTCAATACCGGCACGCACACAACCTGCGGTATTTTCAGGGCGTAGGGTCACACTTTCACCATTGCGATCATCAAAGGTATACATCTCCTTTTCAACCACATCAGTGACTTCCCCAATAGCCCGTCTAAATAACGGGGTCTGCTCTACAATCGGTGTGCGGATCTCGCTATAACCATAACCCGCCAGTACTCGTTTCAAAATAGTTTCGATACGCTGCCAGATAACCGTATCTGCCGGCAAGTAGTCATTCATGCCTCGAATAGCTTGGATATTTTTTGCCACGTCTTATCTCTAGTTAATGATTCAAAAATGATGTTGATTATATACCCGTTATCTTTCAAGTTGCCTCTTTGTTGGCTGCACTCGGTCACATCGTTATCTATGCTCCCGGGGATTCACTCCCTTGCCGTCGCGATCCATCTTGAAATCCATAGGGTATAGAAGCGAATACCAACGAGCTTCAATTAACAAACAAAACAACGCTGGCTCATCATCACGATGATCCAGTATCAGATACATTATTTGTCCAGTTGACTTATGCTAATGCGCTTATTTTCATCGAGCATTGATGCTTTAGCACGGATCTTAGCCTCAAGCTGATCGATCATATCAGCATTATCAAGACGCACTTTCTGCCGTATCCCATCTTCATAAAAACCACTTTTCGTTCTGGCGCCGGTGACACCCAGAGTAGAAACCTCGGCCTCGCCGGGCCCGTTAACCACACAACCAATAATAGAAACATCCATCGGTGTGAGTAAATCTTCTAAACGCTGTTCCAAGGCATTCACTGTGCCAATAACATCAAATTCCTGCCGGGAACAAGTTGGACAAGCGATAAAGTTTATACCACGGGAACGAATACGTAATGCTTTCAGAATGTCGAAACCCACTTTAACTTCTTCGACAGGATCAGCCGCCAGAGAAATACGCAAGGTATCACCGATGCCTTCCGACAGGAGGATACCCAAACCAATAGCTGACTTTACAGAGCCTGCGCGTGCCCCTCCCGCTTCGGTAATACCAAGATGCAATGGCTGATCAATCTTCTGAGCTAACAAGCGATAAGCACCAACCGCCAGAAAGACATCCGACGCTTTTACACTGATTTTAAACTGGTCAAAATTAAGTCTGTCAAGAATATCCACATGGCGCATAGCCGATTCCACCAACGCTTCTGGGGTTGGCTCACCATATTTTTCTTGAAGATCCTTTTCCAATGATCCGCCATTTACACCAATGCGGATTGGGATATTTTTATCACGGGCAGAAGCCACAACCTCACGGATACGCGCTTCATTACCGATATTGCCAGGATTAATTCGCAGACAATCGACACCATACTCTGCAACTTTAAGCGCGATACGGTAATCAAAATGGATATCTGCAACCAAAGGAACACTCACTTGTTGCTTAATCAACTTAAATGCTTCCGCGGCGTCCATCGTTGGTATTGATACGCGAACAATATCAACCCCAACACGCTCAAGCGATTTAATCTGTTTAACAGTCGCTTCCACATCTGTAGTACGTGTATTTGTCATTGACTGCACCGAAATGGGTGCGCCATCCCCGACAGGCACATTGCCTACATAAATACGCGTAGATTTGCGTCTTTTTATCGGCGATTCATTATGCATACTGGTGTTTCTCCCATACTTCCATGTGTTCACTGATAAAACTACAACTATGCCCTACTGTAACAGGCCTTTTATTGTGCTGCCGGTACTTTAAGACGCGCGATACGACTCTCTTTAACAAAGCGGCTTAAATCGACAGCTTGCCCCCGGAACTGTACATCCACAACAGCCGGAGCACCGATAGTTAACTCATAAGGTAATGAGCCAGAGAGACTCAGATGGTCACCCTTATGTTTAGTTCCACTAAATAATTTTTTTCCTTTTGCATCAACAATTTGCAACCAACAGGATGCTTTAAAACTCATCATCAGATTATTACTGTCAGCGACTGCCGTTGAATTATTTTCAGACACACTTGGTACTTGAGCTGTCCCTTGATTAGCTGGCAACGGAGCCGTCTGAGTCCGTGGCCCGTTACCAGCTAATTGAGTTTCAGGTGTTTTCACCACTTGATTTTGCGTTGATGCCGCAGATTGAGCCACTTCCTGATGATGACTACTGGTATTATTCGCGGCCACGGTATTTTCGGCTAAAGCGGCAGATGCTGACGGCTCACTTGTTGCCTGATCGCGGGCCGGTAACTGTGCCACCTGATCGTGATTTTCAGTGGGTAAATCCTCTGAGCTGGCTTTTTTCTGAGCAATCTTAGCCGCGGAATGATCAGCCATCGAAATCAGTTCCTTCTGTTGGGCTATGTGGTTTTGCCACCACCATGCTCCCGTCAAACTAATTACGACTAAAATAATCAACCACGTAATCCACATCAACCAACTTTCGCGTTTTTTACGTTTTTTACCCAACGAAAAACTCTGCATCGGTGAAACTTTCGCTGTTTTTGCCGGGGTATGCTTATCCAAAATTGCCAGAATTTCTGCTTCTGGAATTTGTACCAACTTAGCATAAGAGCGGACATAACCACGCAGGAAAGTCGGTACCATAGTGGCTGGAATATTGTCCTCTTCAATATCACGGATAGTAGAAAGTTTTAAACACAAGCGATCAGCTACAGTCTGCTGGGTTAGCCCGTGTTGTTCACGAGCCTGACGCAGGAGCTGACCTGCGGTTAAATAAGCTTGTTCTGGAGTCGTTTCAGTATTCATTAGCAAGAAGACGCGGTACTGTTCAGGTTGTGAAAAACTTCGCGCCGACGCCTTGCTATAATCTTTAAATTACACAATGGCCTGCGCGGCGAAATAGATTTGCTATTTTACTAGCGGCAAATCACTGATAACAAACACGCCTGTCAGCATGGCTCCCAGTAAACAGAGTTTTGACTTCTTCATACTGCCCCTGCTCACAGAGAAAAACGCTGTAATGATACAATACCGTATCATTTCCTGGCGCGTACTGCATCGCCATTTTGTAACGTTGACGAGCAGCTTCCGGCTGACCCGAATATTGCTCATACAACGCCATACCTAATTGAGCCTGATAATGGTCTGGCTTTGCCAGTAAAACCTTATCAAAATGATATCTGGCGGCAGGTAAATTACCTTTAGCCAGATAGGCCATTCCCAGTTGAATCCGGGTTTCTGCTGCGACTTTTCGCTGTTGATTGCCATTTGTTAGTTGATTGGAACAGCCTGCCAACAACATAGCCAACAACATAACAACCACCACGGCAACAACCATCATTCCCGATAACGATTTCCTTATCATTCCATCCCCACCGATCAAAGATATGCCATTGTAACGATTATTTCACTTATGCATTTCAATTACTGCATGACAGGACATTCCCATTCAGACTGCTCTTATCCGAATAGGTTCACCGGCCTGATGTTTTTTCAATGTACGTTTGGTACGATCAATGACATCACCGGCAAGTTGACCACATGCGGCATCGATATCATCACCGCGAGTCTTGCGGACAATAGTGGTGAAACCATATCCCATCAACACCTTAGCAAAGCGATCAATCCGGCTGTTGGAACTGCGACCATAGGGTGCCCCCGGAAACGGGTTCCATGGAATCAGATTGATCTTACTCGGTGTCTCTTTCAAGCATTCAGCTAATTGATGAGCCTGTTCCACGCTGTCATTAATATGATCCAGCATGACATATTCCACGGTTACACGCCCCTGATTGGCATTAGATTTAGTCAAATAGCGGCGCACACTGGCAAGGAACTGCTCAATATTATATTTACGGTTGATAGGAACGATGTCATCCCGTACATCATCTGTTGGTGCATGCAGGGAAATGGCCAAAGCAACATCAATCATATCGCCAAGTTTATCCAGTGCCGGCACTACACCGGATGTGGATAACGTCACACGGCGCTTTGACAAACCGAAACCAAAATCATCCATCATGATTTCCATGGCAGGCACCACGTTATTTAGGTTAAGCAGCGGTTCTCCCATCCCCATCATCACCACATTGGTAATCGGGCGACGACCACTGGATTTCAGTGAACCAATAATTTTTGCGGCACGCCAAACCTGACCAATAATTTCAGAAACCCGCAAATTACGGTTAAACCCTTGCTGAGCAGTGGAACAAAATTTACACTCCAGTGCACAGCCTACCTGAGAAGAGACACACAAGGTCGCGCGATCATCTTCCGGGATATAAACCGTTTCAACCTGCTGATCGCCAACAGTGATCGCCCATTTAATCGTACCATCGGCCGAACGTTGCTCTTCTGCTACTTCAGGGGCACGGATCTCTGCAACTTGTTGCAATTTTGCTCGCAGAATTTTGTTAATATCTGTCATCTGCTCAAAATCGTCATAACAGTAATGATATATCCATTTCATCACTTGATCAGCACGGAATGGTTTCTCTCCCATATCAATGAAAAACTGGCGCATTTGCTTGCGATTCAGATCAAGCAGGTTAATTTTACCGCCTTTCTTTTCTGGAGTTTCAGACACGACAGAAGCAGCAAATTGGGCTGCAGTATTTGGTTGGGACATCTTCTTATATCGCCTCGTTGTAACACTTTCGGCTCTGCGTTAATGAACTCAACGCGAAGTTTCAATTCAGGTCACTATCAGTTTAGTATAGTAACAAATAATAAGCGCCCCGTTGAATTAACAACGGGGCGCCGCATTGTACAAACTTTAATGCAATGATGCTACGGGTAACGGCAAATCAATTAACGTGGGCAAATTTCGTCTTCTGTGAAGAAATACGCAATTTCACGGTTTGCAGATTCAACCGCATCAGAGCCGTGAACCGCGTTTTCAGTGAAGCTATCCGCGTAATCGGCGCGCAGAGTACCGGCTAATGCATTATCAGGATTAGTTGCCCCCATCAGGTCACGGTGACGCTGTACTGCATTCTCGCCTTCCAATACCTGAACCACAATCGGACCAGAAGTCATAAATTCCACCAAACCATCAAAAAAAGGACGGCCTTTGTGCTCCGCATAGAAGCCCTCAGCCTGTTCACGAGTCAGGTGAAGCATTTTGGCGGCAATAATTTTAAACCCGGCGCTTTCAAAACGAGCATAAATAGCCCCGATGGCATTTTTCTTCACAGCGTTAGGCTTAATAATAGAAAAAGTACGTTCAACCGTCATGGATAACCTCTTGGTTCTTCTGTCAGCAACTGATAATTTTAATTTTTCCCGATAAGCTAATCGGTTAATACCCATCCCGCCACCTTAGCGGGTATAAAAGAGGCGTTGATTATAGGGGCACGAATAGCGGTTGCCTACAGAAAACATAACATTCCATTAAATTTTTCTTAGCGAAAATTACCATTTTTTCGTACAAATCACACTTTTACCTGAATCGTTTACTTCAAGGTAAAATTGACAGAATCAACCTGTCCGCCCAAATCCAAAACACTAAGCTGATATTTACCCGGTTGAGTTAATGTCTGAACAAATCCCTGATTATTTTCTGTGGTCATTACCTGTTCTCCATTCAGAAACCACCATTGCTGCCCACCACTACCGCCCTGAGTGGTAACACGTAAATCAAGGCTGCCAACACCGGGAAGCCGTTTCAATACATCTCCGTTATGAATACCCACGATCAACAAAGGTGCTTCATCTGATTTCAACGGTGGGCACTCAGGGTTAACCGGTGGCAAACGCTGCGCCCGTCGCTCTTGTGCGGGTAACCATGATTCGAGGGTAATCGGCCACAAAGCGATATTTTTAGCCTGAGCACCGGGACAATCAGGAGCAACACGTAAACCGTTTTTATCCAACCACACCTGTTCATTGGTACCCGAAATAGCCTCTTGCCCCACCGCAGGCAGCGTAGACGGAATAGTGTTATTCAATATCCAGCTCAGACGCCGCTGACGGCAATTATTCTCTCCCTTCGGCAAACTCTGCCCTCCCGGCCAACAGATGATTGCCCGACTCACACTAGCTGGACGCGGATCAACCGGAATCCGTTTAGCCCCATTTCGCATATTGGCGAATAACAGATTATTGACCTGATTCATGATGGGAACCGCCGTAGCATAGCCGAACTGCCCGACAACTGGCGTACCATCCGGCCGACCAACCCAAACACCGATGGTATAACGCGCATTTAAGCCAATGGCCCAAGCATCACGGTAGCCATAGCTGGTACCGGTTTTCCAAGCCAGCGGCACTTGTGCCGGTAACACATCATCAGGTTGCGGCAGAGCGTCTCCAGCCATAATTCGCCTCACTATCCATGCCGCGCCGGGGGAAAAAAGTTGCCGATCACGCAATTTCTGCTGCGGAGTGAATCTCAAGGGGGAAACCTTCCCCTGACGGGCAAACGCGGTGTAAGCCGCCACCAGTTGATCCATCCGGGTTGCCGTGCCACCAAGAATTAATGATAAATTGGGTTCACTGCCGGGAGGAAAACGCAATACGGTTCCCACATTACGCATATTGGCGGTAAACCGCTTGGCACCATAGGCTTCAAGCAGTTGCACGGCGGGCAAATTCAGTGAACGAACCAACGCCTCACTGGCACTGACCGGCCCATGAAAGCCACTGTCAAAATTTCCCGGGCGATAATAATCAAAGCGGCGAGGCACATCCTGTAACAGTGATTCCCCATGAATTAACCCATCATCCAGCGCCATGGCATACAAAAATGGCTTCAAGGTTGATCCCGGCGAACGCCATGAACTTATCATATCGACATGACCAAAACGGCTATCATCCCGTAGATCCAGCGAGCCGATATAGGCTTTTACCGCCATGTCGGTATGATCAACCACTAACACGCCAATCGACGTTTTTTCTGGTAACTGGTACTTCCAATTCACCGCCATATCTTCAAGCTGACGCTGTAATCCCACATCAAGGGTTGTTTTGATGATCTCCTGACGAGTACCTTTCGCCATTCGTCTGGCAAGCAGAGGGGCAAGCTGTGGCACCTGCCGAGGAGCCAACCACAACGTTTCTTGCCGAATATCAGCAATCGTCTGTTCCGGCCAGATTTTATAGTGCGCCAACCGTTGCAACACCTTATCACGAGCAGCCTGCGCCCGTTCAGGATAGCGATCTGGCCTTAAACGGCTAGGAGCCTGCGGCAGAACCGCCAGTAAAGCCGCCTCTCCCGCTGAGAGTTCAGAGGGCGGTTTAGCCAAATATGCCCAACTCGCCGCACCGACACCTTGTAATGTGCCCCCAAACGGCGCACGGTTCAGATACATTTCCAGAATTTCATCTTTGGAGTAGTGCCATTCAAGCTGCAAAGTACGCCAGACCTGTTTCAGCTTCCCGCCTAAAGTGCGTGAATGGGGATCAATCAGCCGGGCTACCTGCATTGACAGCGTACTGCCGCCGGACAAAATTTTACCTGCCCGAATATCCTGCCAAACAGCCCTGACCAAAGAAATCGGGTTAATCCCCGGATGTTGGTAAAACCAACGATCTTCATAAGTCAGCAAAGCCTGAAGATATTCCGGTGACACTTGATCCAACGTCACCGGATAACGCCAAACACCTTCGTCATCGGCAAAACGCCAAAGTGGCGTACCATCCTCACTCACGACAATACGCGCCATTTTGACTTCACGCAGTGGCAGAGGCCAGATTTTATCTGCCAACCATAAACCCGCCGGGAGCAAAAATAACAACAATACAATCAGCCATATAAGGCGATGCGTTTTCTTCATCAATGAATACCTGGAGAGAAACCAGCCCTTACACCTGAGCATAAGGGCTGACAAATTTAGCGGACAACTTCCAGTTTTTCAGGTGTAGAACCCACCGCACGCCAATAAGGCACATACATAGATTCCACCTGTGGCGCAGGAATGGTGTAGACACCCGGTGTTACAGCACGTGCCAAATAGAGCAACGTCACTGGCTGAGACGGATCAACCGCGACTGCCGCCACATATCGATCATCACGATATTCAATATGATGAATCGTCGCCTGTTGCATATCGCCAATCAACTCTTGAAGATTAGCGGCACTCTCACTCAACTTGGCACTGCTGTTAGCCAAGTTCTGGTTTTCCAGCTCCAAACCGGCGGGTAATAAATCAACAACCAAAGCATCCTGTACGGGTTTATCTGAGCTCACCACCAGCTTCACAACCACCATTTCACCGCTTTTCAGATGGTCAATGGAAACCGGATTACCCTTCATATCCAGATAGCTACGCTGAATTTTCAGCACATTAGCGTAAGGTTTCGGAGAGCTCAGTGGGTAGGCCACCACATTCACTCGTGAATAGAGCGTGCTGTCACCAAAGTTACTGATATTCACACCTTGCTGAATATCCTGTGGATACAGCATCTCACTATAGGGCTTATCCCTACTTATTGGTGAAGTCTGCTGATTAATCACCGCCTTCCACGGCTGCACTGAGGTATCAATAAAGAAACGTCCCGCCAAGTAGAGTGAATTACTCTCCTGAGTTGAGAAATAATTGCGGGATGTCAATTCATCAGACAGAGCCAGCAATTTCTCATCACGTTCCTTTATTAGCATGTTATTTTCAGTCAACAGAGCAACAATCATGGCGTTGTCACGGATGGCACTGCCGTAATCACCTAAATCTAAATCATCATGACGATTTTTACTGATCCCCAAACGAACCGCTTCATCTGCTCGGGTGTTATCCCCCATCAATTTCAGTGCAACACCCAGTTGTACCAGTGACAAGCCATTACCTGCTTGCTGACGGCGTTCATAAACTTGTCTCAGAGCGCCCAATGGAGCTTTCTGTTGATTGGCAAGCACCAGACCAGCATAAGACTGAACCGAGAATCGCATTGCGTCCTGATTCTGGCTGTAGGGATAGTTAATAACACTCTTATCCTGTAAATAACGTAACAGACGGTTATTGGCAGAAGTCAGTACCTCTTTAGGTACGCTGTAACCTCGTTGACTTGCACGGAATAGAAAATCGGTGGCATAGGCGGTTAACCAATACTCTTCATCACCGGTTTTATCCCATAAAGCAAAGCTACCGTCATGACGCTGCATACTCAACAGATGAATAATTCCCTCATCAATACTCGCCCGACGTTTATTATCATCTTCCGCTCTGATACCCAAACTATTCAGCTCTGATTTGTTCGAATAGAGTGACGGATAAAGCCCACTGATTGTCTGTTCAAGACAGCCATATGGATAGGCGTACAATTCACGAATATAGCGTGAAATCTGTAACGGTGGACGGCTGCTCAGTAACAACTGCCCCTCGGCGCCTTCTGGCGATAAACCCGATAAAGCATTTAGCGGCAACTGCCACTCCTCTCCCGGATGAATAACATTAGCGAACAGAACCGTTTCCGCTGGCTGTGCCGGACGCACACCAATCTGCCAACTATTTTTATACGGTTTCAGATTTTCACCGGGTAAATTCAGACCATCAACCGTCAGGGAAACCTCTCCTTGACCAAACCCCAAATCCGCTGTGACCGGAATCTCTACTGTGGTGCGTTTGCCCTTTTCCAATGTTATCTCTTTACTAACATCCCCCTCTAACTTAATTAGGTCATTAGCAGCAAAGTTCAAAGTCAAGTTTTGCGTCTGTTCAGTCAAGTTAGTCAAATCCAACGACAACAATGCGTGATCACCCCCCGCCATAAAGCGAGGTAGTGCCATCTGTGTAATCACCGGTGCAGCAATGACAACTTTATTTTCACCGTGGCCGAACTCATCTTCACTCCACGCTTGAGCCATCAACCTCAATTCACCATTGAAATCAGGGATTGGCAAAACGATCTGCCCTTCGCCATTTTCATCCAGCGTCACTGGCTGTGCTTGTTCAGCGATAATCTTAACTTCGGTTAATGGCTTTCTGCCGCCACGATCAAGGGCGCTATCATCACCATCACCGCCAAAACGCAGATTCGCCAAACGGCCTTCACCTTCAATCAACTGACCATACACATCATATTGATCGACACTGTAACGCTTATGACCAAAGAAGGCCTCATAGGGGTCTGGAGTTTTAAAATTCGTGACATTCAGCACCCCCGTATCGACAGCAGAAAGCAGCACATTAACCTGCTTAGGTAATTTCCGCCCTTGCTGTGGTGTCGCCTTGATTTTAACAGTAAGATTCTGATTCGGACGCATTTTTTCCGGTGCGGATAACGTCAAATCCAGTTTACGATTTTCATCAGCCAACGGCAGATGCAACACGCCAATGGCCCGTTTCGGTGTCACCTGACGAGATTTATCCTCTGGACGCACCACCACAGCGGTTAAATAAAGGTCATGACGACGCCACTCTTTATTTACCGGCACTTCCACATCCAAACCTTGTTCTGGCACATCAATTTTTTGCCACCAAAGTGGCCCTTCACTGGATTCCACCAACAGATAACCTTTACCGGCCTGTGGTGCAACCATATGCAGTTTTATCTTCTCACCTACCTGATAAGCGGGTTTATCCAGAGATAACTTCACCTGATCAGGACGAACAGCCCCTGTACCACCGGTATTGTCCTGCCATGAGTAACCCGCCCAGAAATTAACGCTGGTCACTAATTGATTTTCTGGATTAACCACTTCAATACGGTACGACCCCCAATCAACCGGAAAACTGACCTTTGCCGTACCATCTTGAGCAATCTGAATGTGCTCATCTGCCATCACCAAATCTTTCTGGTCATAGCCTGATTGCCAACCTTCACCATCCGACCAACGCCAATAATAGTCACGGCGTTCATAAACCAGACGGGCAGTTAAATCTTTTGCCGCATATTTTTTTCCATTGGCATCGGTATACACCACCGCAAATTGCGCCAGTGAATTTTCATCCACATTGTAACGACTTTGGTAACGACCTACGCGATAGTCATAAATCTCTTTCTGATTAAACAACGGACGGATACCAACCAGCTTTTCTGCCGGCCAAACGGCCTGTTCAACTCGACGAGTTACCGGGCGACCACCCGATTCAAGCAAACCTGCCTGTACAATGACGTTTACCGGCGAAGAGACCGAACTCCAGTTGTCGGCACTGACATTAATTACGGCTTTACCCTCATTACCTAAAATCAAATCAAACTCATCCAATGTACGACTAAGATTGTCTTCTGTAACCGCACCAAACTCATAGCCAGGCAATTTTGCTACCGCATCCCGAGCTGGGCGCAGAAATAATTGCCCTTGCAAGCGATTATATGCGGCAGGCGCTCCATATAAATAACGGCCTTTAATCGCGAAATCCACATCGTGGTCTTTCATCACGGGTTGCGACTCACCACTAATTTCCAGTGCCATACGCTCCGGCATAAAATCTTCGACATTAAACTTGTAATAACGGAGTTTGTTATCGCCCACATCAAAACGTAGCGACCAGAGCCCGGTAGCCGCTGACTGGGGGATCGCATAGCGATACTGATACAACCCATTTTCGGGTTGCCAGACAAAACTACGAACAACCTGACCATCGGTTTTCAGTACATCCACTTTAACTGGCTGACTTTTCATTGCGCGGCCATCACCATCACGCAACAGGCCATTGACAATCAACGTTCCACCCGGGCGATAGAGATCACGAGGTCCAAAAACAAAAAACTGTTTGCTGTACCCTTGTGGGCCAGAGATATCAAATTCAGACAGATCCAGCGCCGGTGATGCCAAATCAATCATACTGGTTTGGTGATCATGAGTAGCGAGCAATAGTTTCGCTTTCGCATTTTTTTCTAAGCTGACGTGTCCATCATCGTCCGTTGTTGCCTTTGACAATAATTGCCCTTTCTCATCCAACAGCCGTATTTCCACCCCTTTCAGGCTGCTACCTTGCGCCAAAGATTGGGTAAACAGATCCATCTTATCCAGATAACTGTGCATAGAAACACCAATATCACTTAAGGTAAACATTGTTGCTGGATTGGTGTCAGTGTATTTACCCGCTTGTTGCATCACCGCCAAATAAACGCCATCTTGCTGTAACTCTTTGATATTACTCAATGGCAACAGTAATTTTTCGCGGGTATTCAATGTCGGATTCAGATCGAAACGGCCGGTATAAACCAGTTCCGCATCTTTGAGCATCTCTTCCGATTCCCAAGAACTCATATTATTGCGATATTGCCACTGTGCAATAAAAGCCGGTAATGCCGCCTCTTTTATCCTGAAAAAATTAACATCAACACGATTAACATTCAGAGCCAATACCGGCAAACCTTTAGCGACTTTACTGGGTAACAAAGAGCCTTTGCTGGCAAAACCGACAGACGGAGAAATCGTCGCGGTTGTCAGCGTTTTCTCATAAACCGTTTCGAGTTGACGATCATTGATACCTTTAACATCTTTATCTACGGTCAATTGCAACTTACGGGAGGGCGGCAAATGGCGCAAGCGAAGCTCCATCATGTTATCTGACAGTTCCCACGCCCCATCAAGTTTGCCCTCTTTGACATCCACCAAACGGACATTCTGCGCAAAATCCTGATTCGGATCTAAAGGAACAGAAAATGTCACCACCATTGCACTAGCGCCATCAAGCTGAACTTCAGAGGCATCCAGAATCTTCACTGGTTTACCGGCATAACGTTTTACCAATTCAGCCAGTGATGCCGCGTCTTTCGGTTTTACTGATTTTGGTGGAGTATTTGATTGTTGAGGTGCTTTTTCGCTTTGAATTTCTGTGGACTGCGGTTTAGCCGCCTGCTTATTATCAGTGCTATCAGATTGGTCACAACCAGAAAGCATCAGCAAAGAAGCTAAAATCACCGCCAAATAACGTTTGTTTCTTCCTGGCCGTTGCCAGATTTGACCTTGATTCATAACCATAACCTCTGTCTTAACTCCAACCAACGGGTGGTAGGATTTTAGGGTGTAAATCAATATATTAAATTTAAATCAAACAGATATAACCAACATACCTATGACAACTTATATATCGCCTATATACCGACCGCCTATTTATATAAGCAACGTAAAGACATTTAGTTCATATAATAGCCTGTTATTTTAATGAATTAAACATCATAGAAACAATAAATAAATCTAAATTTATCGATTCAATTTTTCATTAAGAACTCAATATATCTTGTAAAAAAATTAAAATTTTGTCATTTTCCTCAGTGACCGAAGATAGACCTTCACTGCACCATCCGCTTGATAATTTACAAACAGTAAAACAATATAAAACCGACCATTAAAACAAATTGAATAAAACAGGAAATTATCATTATTGTACCGATTATAAATATCATTATCGGATTAAACATATCTGGCTCCAATATACCATTGTTTAATAAATTAATTATCTCAATCAATAACTTTAATAAATGTATATTTAACATTTTATTTAATACATTATTAACCATTTATTAAGACTAATCATTATCTCAATAAGATATTTATAACAAATATACCCGTCATCTTTCAAGTTGCCTCTTTGTTGGCTGCACTCACTCACCCCGGTCACATAGTTACCTATGCTCCCTTGCCGTCGCGATGCATCTTGAAATCCATTGGGTATAAAAGCTATATAAATAAAATACATTTAACTTCTGATGCAGAAATTACCATTAATCTGTAATCTGTAATCTGTAATCTGTAATCTGTAATCTGTAATCTGTAATCTGTAATCTGTAAATAGAGTGCCACTTTCCTATCAAAAGTGGCAATAATGATTTGCGTGAAACACTGAATATACAAATTGTTTTTTATAAAATAACAATAAAATCCTCAACCTCAACGCTGTCGCAAATGGGGTAATAACCTGATGAACATCCATTTTCTCAACGACTTTCATTATGTTACTCGACTAATAATACCTGTCCTGTTTTTAGCTGTTTGACATTTGGTAACCAAAGTCTTCCCCAGCTACCAGTACAATGACATCCATAGACCTCTTTTATATTTTCTTTTATGAAAAATTCTCTGATTTTCAATAACTCCGTCGGTAACGCTCTCCTTAAATGCAATCCGCCTATTACCGCGCATACTTTGTCCACACCGGTAATCATTTTAGCGTGGTTAATAATTTCACAAATACCAGAATGACCACAGCCAACGATAATCACCAATCCATTATCGCTTTTCCAAATTAACGCACTATCATCCAATATATAATCATTGGCCCAAGAGCTTTTTCTAATTAACCCAAAAGATTTTCGATTATTATTTGCTATTTCCCCTGAAAAAATAAATCGCTCACTTATCTTCATATGCGATTTCGTTAAACGAAAAAAAACTCTCTTCTTGACTCGTTTATTAATTTTACCCGACATTTTTTTAAATTTTAACGCAATTTTTCTGAACATAACACCATAATACTTCTCATTTAATGCATCAGGATGACATATTAATTTAGCATTATGTGGAAAATAGTTAACACCACCTATATGATCAGAATGCCCATGAGAGATAACAATTTTGGATATATCATCAATAGATATCCCCATCCTATTTGCATTCTCAATATAACTACCATCCGGGCCGGTATCAAAAATTATCTTCTCTTCACCATCTTCAAGTAAAAGACTCAAACCAGGCTTAGCTATCAAATATGAATCAGATGTTTTATTTTCCAGTAGTACAGTTATTTTTAACGACATAGCATATCCATTAATTTTATTGAAGTCACGTTTCTATTAAACGGTACGGGTAACAATAGCATTGACGTACATCAATAAAATAATGAAAAGCCATTATATCGTCACATTTTTATAAGTAGATCACAAATTCCTCCCCTCTACTGACAGTTAATTTTTCAACATGAAATGATTATCTCTCTATCATATTTATTGTCTTGCAATATTAACATACAAATATTATACCTTGCTGTACAACATATTTTTAAAGTCAGAGATGAATATATTATTAATAAATAAAAATCAACGGCAGGCTATTCAACTAATTTAATCAAATAGACTATACTAATGCCTATCATAATTGACAATGATTAATTTTAAATATCACCACAAGACCAGCAGAAATTGACTTACATTACCACTCTCATTTCATCCAAATTATAAGATAAAAATATAATATATTTATCAATATAATTTGACTTTATATTATATGAAAAAAAATCAAATAGAATAGAATAATGAATAATTGTCTTTATATAGAAACATCACCTATCATTATAAACATAACATGTCTATACCCTATGGATTTCAAGATGCATCGCGGCGGCAAGGGAGCGAATCCCCGGGAGCATAGAGAACTATGTGACCGGGGTGAGTGAGTGCAGCCAACAAATAAGCAACTTGAAAGATGACGGGTATATTTATATCTAACTATTATTAACACCTTTATTAATACGATAACAAAAATATATTATTTTTATGTAAAAATAGAATTAATATATTTAAAAATAATTGGTAGATTCACATAAGAAGTGCAACATCGTTACTCTGGAAGTAAACATATCCGTATTACTTTAAATAACTCATTTAGTGTTTTACCACCCCGAGTTTTTCGGGGGCGATTACTTTAATCGGTTTACCACAAACTGAGAGACTTCATTAAAATCGGTTCCCTTTGGAAAGTATTGCCTGATTAACCCATTGATATTTTCATTGATCCCCCTTTCCCAAGGTGAGCAATGACGCCAACAAATCATGCTATTTATCCCATATAATTATAAAAGATTTAGGTTAAGTGATCTTCTGGCCGATCGAGTGGCAGGTAAGAACGCAAGATTGGCATAGATAACCCCTCACATAATCACAAAAGGTAATATCCCATCACGAATTTACGACAAGATTCACTTGTAAAGTGGTTTCATACTGAAATCAATCATCATAAATGCGATTTACATTACACAAATAAAGCAAAAAAATAAAATTAATTTGAAATTATTAATGTTGATTATTAAATGGTTAATATTAATCTGTTTTTTATACAATCCTGTCACAAAATAATCACATTGGCCTGTTTTTTGCTTTGTCATATAACCTCTTGTTTTTGCTGCTATCTTAACCACTCCCCCTACTTTAGTTACCCGGCTAATAATCAACCCCAAATATTGATCGCTAAGTTAAATTCGTGGTTAATGCTGTTTCGACATTGTGGAATAGAAAGTCAATGAAAAGCAGTATTGTAGTATTAACGGTTTTTTGTAGTGCAGTCTCAGGTAGTCAAGCCGCCGACATCGCAGATCAACAACTCATTCATCAACAGGCCCGTCAGCAAGCCCTGGAGGCGCAATTAGCCCCGCCGCCCGCGGAGGTTCACCTGTCTGTACCGGAAACCGGGGAATCATCTGCTTTTCCGGTGGAAACTCCGTGTTTTCCCATTACCCACGTCAGACTGGCAGGCACCGAAAATTTCCCGCACTGGTTACCGTTCCGGCGTGTCGCTCAACAGGGCGAAAACCATTGTCTGGGCGGTAAAGGCATTAGCCGGCTGATAACCCAATTGCAAGATCAGCTCATTAATCACGGCTATGTCACCAGCCGGGTTCTGGTTCCTCGTCAGGATTTGCGTACCCAAACCTTAAAATTGGTGATGATACCGGGCAAAATCCGGCATATCCGCTATACCCCTGACAGCGGAAAATATATCCAGCGGATAACCCCCTTTCCCGCGCGTGAAGGAAAATTACTGGATTTACGGGATATTGAGCAGGGATTGGAAAACCTGCAACGTTTCCCGACCGTGCAGGCGGATATGAACATTGTCCCGGCAGAGCAGCCGGGGGAGAGTGATATTGTGCTGGACTGGCGTCAGTCCCGGCACTGGCGAATCGCCACGTATCTGGATGATACCGGCTCGAAAAGCACCGGGCGTTATCAGGGCGGACTCACCTTTTTTCTGGATAACCCGCTGGCGCTCAGCGACCTGTTCTATCTCTCCGGTGGGCGCGATATTCATTCGTCTGCCGGGAAGGGCAGCCAAAACGACACGCTCTATTACTCTCTGCCCTTCGGCTACTGGATGGCGAGCGTGACGGCCAGTCATTACGATTATACCCAGACGATAGCCGGGCTGAATCAAGCGATCCAATACCGGGGCAAAAGTCAAAACCTGGCGGTCCAGCTTAGCCGGGTGCTGCACCGTAACGCTGACCAAAAGACTCTGCTCAACGGTGAAATTTATCGCCGGACTTCGCGCAATTTTATTGATAAGACCGAAGTTGATGTTCAGCGCCGGGAAACCGCGGGCTGGAAGCTGGGGCTGTCGCATCATCACTTTATCGGCAGCGCGACGCTGGATACCCGGGTGACTTACCAGCAGGGCATGCGCTGGTTTGGCGCACAACCTGCACCGGAAGAGTACCGCAATGAAGGGACCGCCTTACCCAAAATCACCCAGTTCTCGGCGACACTTGCCGGGCCGTTAACGCTGTTTTCTCAGCCCTTTTCTTATCAGACCCAATATCTGCGTCAGATAAGCGCCAGCCCATTGACGCCCCAGGATCGATTCTCAATCGGTGGCCGCTGGACGGTGCGCGGCTTTGATGGCGAGTTGACCTTATCCGCTGATCGGGGTTGGTACAGCCGCAATGAACTGGACTGGCAAACTCCGCTGCGCGGGCAATCGCTGTATCTGGCAATGGATTATGGCGAAGTGGGCGGACGGGGCAGTGATGCTCTGCTGGGAAAACACCTGGCGGGGAGTGCCCTGGGCTGGCGCGGCAACCTGAAAAAGGTGAGCTACGACCTGTTTGTCGGCGTCCCGCTGTCCAAACCCGCCGGTTTCCAAACCTCCCCGGTCACGGCCGGCTTCAACCTGTATTGGCAGTATTAATTCAAATAACAAAGCTGCCCGTGGGTAGTGTTGTGTGGAGCAAACGTCATGAACACGCAGTTATATCGTATTATCTTTAATCAGGCCCGTCAGATGTGGATGGTGGTGGCCGAGATAGCGCGGGCCGGACGGGGACGAACCGGACGCCGCGCACGTCGCCCGTCTTCACCGCAGCATCGTTGCCGACTCACTGCGCTACGGTTTGGGTTGTTATGCGCTCTTGGCGGAATTTCGCTTACCGCACAGGCGGCGATTGTGGCCGATGGACAGGCCCCGGGACGTCAGCAGCCGACCCTCATTCGCAGCGCCAACGGCACGCCGCAGGTCAATATTCAGACGCCGGGCGCCGACGGGGTTTCCCACAATACCTACCGTCAGTTTGACGTGGATAAACAAGGCGTTATCCTCAATAACAGCCATCAGGCCACCCAGACGCAACTCGGCGGCATGGTAGCAGGCAATCCATGGTTAGCCAAAGGGGATGCCAGCGTTATCCTCAACGAAGTCAACAGCCATAACCGCAGTCACCTCAACGGCTGGATTGAAGTGGCCGGGCATAAAGCCGAGGTGATTATTGCCAATCCTTCGGGTATCACCTGTAACGGTTGCGGGTTCATTAACGCGCATCGTACCACGCTCACCACCGGACAGGCGCTGATGGAGCGGGGCCGGTTGAAAGGGTTTGATGTCAATCAGGGGGAAGTGCAGATTGACGGGCACGGCATGGACAGTACACAGCAAAGTTACACCGATATTATCGCCCGTTCCGTGGCGATTAACGCCAAATTACATGCGCAAGACCTGAAAGTGACCACCGGGCGCAATATTGTGGATGCGACGCATCAGCAGAGGGAGAAAAAATCGATTGACGATGAACAGCACCCGGCGTTTGCGTTGGATGTGGCGGCGCTGGGCGGCATGTATGCCCATAAAATCAGGCTGATAGGCACCGAAGCGGGGGTGGGCGTGCATAATGCCGGTAATATCGGCGCGTCTGCCGGGGAGGTCCATATTACCGCTGAGGGCCGGATAGAGAACCGCGGCACCCTAAGCAGCCGGGATACGTTGCAATTAACCTCGTCTGCCGATGTCACTAACACCGGCAAATTGCTGTCACAATCGACGGTGAATTTACAGACCAAGGGAGCACTGCGCAATCAGGGCCGGGTGGAAGCCCGCGGCGATACCACCGTCACTGCGGGTACGATACACAGTAGCCATGACAGCGTATGGGCTGCGGGGCTGGATGATAACGGCAACACTACCCGACCCGGCTCACTGACCCTGACGGCACAGCACGTTCAGGCCAATGGCAAAAATCTGGCCACCGATACGCTGGCAATCCACAGTCAACAGATTGACCTGAGCGACAGCCAGACCGCAGCCGGTCAGATTCAACTGACCGCCGGTCAATCGGGGATAAGTACCGCTCGTGCCACCGTCAACGCCGACCGTTTTAGCGCGAAAACGCCGGGCCAGTTTAACAACGACGGCGGCCAGTTAGTGGCGCGGGAAATTCACCTCACAACCCCGGATATCTCTAACCTGAAAGGAAAAATTAACCAGACCGGGACCGGTGAACTGGCGCTCCATACCCGCACCCTGAATAACCGTGAGGGGATGGTGTTCAATCAGGGGAAATTGACCCTCACCACTGACCGGCTTAACAACCGTCAGGGCACTATTGCCAGTCAGGGCGAGGACCTGCATCTCACCGCGCATCAGGCAGATAATACTCAAGGCACGGTGCAACTGGCGGGCAACGGACAACTGTCACTCAACACCCAACAGTGGCTGGGTGATAAGGGCAAACTGCTGACCAATGGCACCCTGACGATACAGGCCGGTGAACTGCAACTCAACCAGGCTGAAACTCAGGCCGGGCAGATAACCATCAACGCCGACACCCTGAGCCATCAAGGCGGTGTGATGCAACAACGGGGTAAGGATGACTTGTCCCTTACCACCCGGCGACTGGATAACCAACGCGGCACTATTGCGGGCAACGGTAATCTGAACCTTAAAGCAACGACCGTTGATAATCGTCACGGCAACATCGTGGCCGCCGACCAAGGTTCGTTGACACTGACAGTTAAAGACACGCTGGCCAATCAGGCGGGCCGACTGGAAGCGAGCCACGCGCTCCAGCTCAGCGCTGCCCAACTGGATAATCGCCGGGGGAGCATGGTTGCCGCCGGGGACAGCGCCACCCTCACCGTTGGCAAAGCCATTCAAAACGCTCACGGCCATCTTGAAGCCAAAACCCGACTGACTACGACTAGCCAGACGTTGGATAACACCCAGGGGGTGTTGCTGGCACAGCATATCAATAGCCAGACCACAGGCCATCCCTTCACCAATACCGCCGGACAGGTGATAGCCGAAGACACCCTGACCTTAAATAGCGGTCAACTGGATAACACCGCAGGGTTGTTACAGGCTGGCCGCGAGATGACCGTTGATACCCACGGCCACCGATTCACCAATACCCGCAATGCCGACCAAAAAGCAGGCCGGTTATTGAGTGGCGGGCAGTTAACTTTGCGCACCGGCGATGTTGATAACACCGGCGGCATGATAGCGGCGGACGGCAAAACTGCGCTGACCAGCACTGCACTCAATAATACTCAGGGCCAGATAGCCGGAAATAGCGGGCTGGACATTCACAGTCAACAACTGATAAATCGCGAGGGGACTTTACAATCCGCCGACGCCCTGACTTTGGATACCGACGGCCAGTTACTGGATAACCGACAGGGCCAGATTATTGGCGAGGGCAAAACCACCGTCACCAGCGGCCCACTGGACAATCGCCACGGTTATCTGCAAGGCGGACAGTTGGTTATCGACACCCGACACGCCGCGCTGGATAACCGGGACGGCAAACTGTTATCCACCGACACGTTAACCTTGAACACTCACCAGCTCGACAATCGTCATGGGCAGGTGCAGGCGGTGGGCAACACCGTGTTGAATGTTAAGACCCAAACCGATAACACCGGTGGCCTTATCCGTGGTGGCACGCAACTCACCCTGAACACCGTGCGCCTGATTAACCGGGAAACAGCGCAGGTTGATAAAGGGCTGGAAGCGCAAAACCTGACGGTCAACGCCCAACAGGTGGACAATACCCAGGGCGCTTTACGGGCGGCCAACCACTTGCAGGCGAACATCAGCCAGACTCTGGAGAATGCGCAAGGGCTGGTCTCCGCAGGTAAACAGCTCACGGTCAAAAGCGAGGCTCAGCAACCGAATCTGGTGATTAACAACCGGCAAGGCACCCTGATTGCCGGGGAACACGCCACGATTAACGCACACGCCTTAAGTGGTGACGGCCAACTGTTATCACAGGGCGATATGGCGGTCACCTTAACTGAGGATTTTCACCATACCGGCAACACCGCGGCTAATGGCAATCTGACCCTGAAAACGACCGGCAATCTTATCAATGACCGCCAGATAAAAGCCGGTCAGGCGCTGCATCTGGACGCACAGAATCTCACCAACAGCGCCTCCGGTGAAATCAGCGCCAAACAAACGCAAATCCAGGTTCACGATGCGCTGAACAACACCGGGCTGATTGACGGCGGCCTGACCCATCTCACGGCCAACACCCTGAACAATACCGGCACCGGGCGCCTTTACGGTGACCGGCTCGCCCTTCAGACGGGCACACTGAATAACTCCGCACAGGACGGCAAAGCCGCCGTGATTGCGGCGCGGGACCGGCTGGATATTGGCACCGGCACACTGAACAACAGTGACCATGCCCAGATTTACAGCGTGGGCGACCTGCACATCGGCGGCCGGTTGGATAATACCCTGACGGCCACCGGTCAAGCCGGTGAACTCAATAATCACGCCGCGACGATTGAAGCCGGGAACAACCTGAAGATTCAGGCTGACCGGATTAACAACACCAATGCCGGGTTGGTGACTCAGGTCGTCGAAACAGAAAAGTCTCAGCATCACGATGCAGTACTGAGCGGCCAGACCACCCGTTACGACTGGTCACAGGTGGACACTTCCCACCGCAATAAATACAAAGTGCACGATGCCATCATGCCGGACGGCAGCGGCAGTAATGATTTTTACGAATATCAGTACACCCGGACTGTCAGGGAAACTCAGGTCAAACAGAGTGACCCCGGTAAAATTCTGGCCGGCGGCAATATGACGCTCAACAGTGCGCAGGTCACCAATCACGACAGCCAAATTATCGCCGGCGGGGCGTTGGACGGGGTGATAGGCGAACTGCACAATATCGCTACTCAGGGGGAACGGATTACCACCGATACCGGCAGTCAGACTCACTGGTATGCGAAAAAGAAACGACTGAAGCCCCGATTCCGTGGTACCAAAACCTCGCAGGGAAAAAGCCGCAGCCGTTATGCTCCCGCGCCGATAATAGAAACCATCGACCTGAAAACCCTGGCCTGGCAGGCGCATACCCGTCCACAGGGCACCGATATCACGATTACGGACCGACAAACCGGCCAGATACATTCTGCCCCTACGGCGGTCACACCGGTGAACGGTATCAACAATCAGCCACTGGTCTTGCCGCCCGGTCAGCCGTTTGAACTGACGTTGCCCCCGGAGACCGTCAAAGGACACACGGTCGACCCGGTGATACGTGTGGTGACGCCCGATACGCGTTTGCCGAATAACAGCCTGTATACCGTGCAACCGGGCAGTGACAGCCACTATCTGGTGGAGACCGACCCGAAATTCACCCAGTATAAGCAGTGGCTGGGCTCGGACTATATGCGGCAACAGTTAACGCATGACCCGGCGCTGGTCCACAAACGTCTGGGCGATGGGTTCTACGAACAGCGGCTGGTGCGGGACCAAATCACCCAACTGACCGGCCAGCGCTATCTGCCCGGTTACAACAATGATGAAGCCCAGTTTAAAGCGCTGATGGATGCCGGTATTGCCTTTGGCAAACAGCAACAATTGACGCCGGGTGTGGCCTTGAGTCCGGCGCAGATGGCGTTGCTGACTTCGGACATTATCTGGCTGACTAACCAAACCGTCACCTTGCCGGATGGCACTACCGAGGTGGTCACTGTGCCGCAGGTTTATGCGCGCGTCCGTCAGGGCGACCTGAGCAGTGACGGTGCCTTGCTGGCCGGGAATACCGTGGCGCTCAACAGTCAGGGCGATATCACCAACAGTGGCACGATTAGCGGGCGTGACGTCACTCAACTGACGGCCAACAACCTGACCAACAGCGGCTTTATTCGCGGCGGCAAAGTGGATGTGACGGCCCAACAGACGCTCGCCAACCGGGGCGGCCGGATTCAGGGGGATGACCGGGTAGCCTTGAAAGGCCGGGATATCACCAGTGCATCGACCGTGCGCGGGGATGAAGCTAACCGCTGGCTGGACCGTCCGGCGGGGATTTATGTGCAGAACGATAAAGGTACCTTGTCGTTGAGCGCCATCAACAATGTGCAATTAACCGCCAGTGACGTCAAGAAT
>NZ_JAXBVE010000025.1:0-74651 GCF_035181445.1 Photorhabdus africana | reverse complement strand
AAGCATTTAAGCATTTAAGCATTTAAGCATTTAAGCATTTAAGCATTTAAGCATTTAAGCATTTAAGCATTTAAGCATTTAAGCATTTAAGCATTTAAGCATTTAAGCATTTAAGCATTCTATAATAATGTTAAGATTGTTTCCACTTAATAATCACTATTTTAAAAAAATAATAAAGCCCAATACTGCACAAAAATATTATTAAACCATTAACGTATTA
This sequence comes from Photorhabdus africana, assembly GCF_035181445.1. Taxonomy (NCBI): domain Bacteria; kingdom Pseudomonadati; phylum Pseudomonadota; class Gammaproteobacteria; order Enterobacterales; family Morganellaceae; genus Photorhabdus; species Photorhabdus africana. The sequence continues at coordinate 74,431 of NZ_JAXBVE010000025.1, read as the reverse complement.
ACGTATTAACGTATTATTTTTATATCTCTATTATGACCGCCATAATAAAACTATTACGGCGGTCATATATTAAAGCCAATTCTTCCGCTTAAAATAGAGATACGGTGCAAGACCGGCAGCAATCATTAAACCAATTGCGCCCGGATAACCAAATGTCCAGTGTAACTCCGGCATAAACTCAAAGTTCATACCATAACTGGAAGCCACCAGCGTTGGCGGCAGGAATACCACAGAAACAACCGAGAAGATTTTGATAATTCGGCTCTGTTCAATATTGATAAAACCCATCGCCGCCTGCATCAAGAAATTAACTTTCTGAAACAAAGATTCATTATGTGGCAACAGTGATTCAATATCCCGCAAGATTTCACGAGCCTGCTCCAGTTGATCCCCCGGCAAACGGGCACGCCGCACCAAGAAGTTAAGCGCACGCTGAGTATCCATAAGACATAAGCGAACCTTCCAGCTAATATCTTCCTGTTCAGCAAGACTAGACAAGGCAATATCAAACTCATCACCCTGTTTCCCTTCCATAATGACTCGGCTCAGGGATTCCAGTACGCTGTAAATATTTTCGATAACATCAGCTAACTGTTCGATCTTGGTTTCAAACAGATCCATCAGCACTTCATAAGCATTACCATCAACTAATGTCTGATTACGAGCACGCATACGATACAATCGAAACGCAGGGAGCTCCCGCTCTCGCAACGTATAGAGACGACCATCACGAATAGTAAATGCAACTGTTGCGTTGCCAGCATGGTCTTCCGCGTCTTCAAAGTAAAAAAATGAGTGGACGTGTATCCCGTCTTCATCTTCAAAAAAACGCGCCGACGCCTCAATGTCATCCAGTTCCGGTCGGGTGGCCAGAATTTGGCCCAATTCATTTTGAACTTGCAGCCTGTCTTGCTCTGCCGGTTCAACCAAATCTACCCATAAGGAATCAGATAACTTTTCTCCCTCTTCAAACTCAAGACGGAGCAGGCGATTATTCTCTAACTTAAATGCGCTCAGCATGTATCATAAGTCTCCTTTACTCCCTACGTGATCGTAAGGCGCGAATGTTACGCTTAGAAGAAAAAGCCTGTCAACATTCAACCTGGATATTATTTTCAGACCATTTCAAGTCTGGCATAAGCAGCAACCAGCCACTTAATCCCTTCCCCTTGAAACGCGATTTGCAATCGGCTATGTTCACCACTCCCCTCCATATTGACAATGGTTCCTTCACCAAATTTAGGATGACGAACACGTTGCCCAAGAGCATAACCGCTATCATTGGCGCTAATTGGTGTACCTAACCGACTATGGCTAACTGGACGAGATACTGTCGCACGTAACCGAACTTCTTCAATACATTCTGACGGCAGTTCCCCAATAAAACGAGATGGCCGATGATAAACCTCTTTGCCATATAAACGACGACTTTCGGCATAAGTGATGGTCAGCTTTTCCATTGCACGTGTCAGACCTACATAAGCCAAGCGACGCTCCTCTTCCAAACGTCCACCTTCTTCAATCGACATCTGGCTTGGGAACATGCCTTCTTCCATGCCAACAATAAATACCTGTGGGAATTCCAGTCCCTTAGCCGAATGTAATGTCATCAGTTGCACCGAATCCTGATAGGCATCAGCCTGCCCTTCTCCCGATTCCAGCGCAGCATGGGAAAGAAACGCCTGCAATGGCGTAAGATCTTCATCCTCTTCCTGATAGCTAAACTGGCGAGTCGCCGTGACAAGTTCTTCAAGGTTTTCAATACGCGCCTGCGCTTTTTCACCTTTTTCCTGCTGATACATTGCTCGCAGGCCAGAATCACGGATAATCCTGTCAGTCTGAACATGCAATGGCATATCTTCAGTTTCTGTCGATAATGCGTCAATTAGTTCAATAAAACGCTGTAAGGAAGCAGCGGCACGCCCAGCCAACACTTTCTCTTGCAGCAATATCTGACAACAATCCCACAATGTTTGCTGCCGTTCACGCGCCGCTTGGCGCACAATATCTAATGTTCTGTCACCAATACCACGGGTAGGCGTATTCACTACACGTTCAAACGCCGCATCATCATGACGATTGGCGATCAAACGCAGGTAAGCCAGTGCATCTTTAATTTCCTGACGTTCAAAGAATCGCTGACCACCATAAATACGGTATGGCATTGATGCTTGTAACAGCGCCTCTTCCAGTACACGGGACTGAGCGTTGCTGCGGTAAAGTATGGCACAGTTTTTCAAGGCACCACCATTTTCAAGCCAGTTTTTTATCCGGCTGACCACATAACGGGCTTCATCCAGTTCATTAAATGCACAATAAAGGGCGATGGGCTCACCCTCTACACCATCAGTCCACAGATTTTTACCCAGACGATCACTGTTATTGGCAATCAGTGTATTGGCAACTTTCAGAATATTACTGGTGGAACGGTAATTCTGTTCCAAACGGATAGTTTCAGCACCGGAAAAATCTTTCAGAAAACGCTGAATATTCTCGACTTGAGCCCCACGCCAACCATAAATAGATTGATCATCATCCCCAACAATCATCACTTTGCCTGTTTCTCCTGCCAACAGATGAATCCAAGCATATTGAATACTGTTAGTGTCCTGAAACTCATCCACTAGAATATTAGTAAAGCGGCCACGGTAATGTTGCAGGATCTGAGGTTTATTCAGCCACAACTCATGCGCTCGCAGTAAAAGCTCGGCAAAATCCACTAGCCCGGCCCGATCACAAGCCTCTTGGTAAGCCTGATAAATTTTCTGCCATGTCGCCTCAACAGGGTTGCCATAACTTTCAATATGCTGCGGCCGCAATCCTTCATCTTTTTTACCATTGATGTACCACATGCCTTGACGAGCCGGCCATTGTTTATCATCCAGATTCATCGCTTTGATAATGCGTTTAAGCAGGCGATTTTGATCTTCACTGTCAAGAATCTGAAAATCCTGTGGCAAATTAGCATCCAGATGATGGGCTCGTAATAAACGATGAGCCAAACCGTGAAACGTACCAATCCACATTCCACCTTGACTGGTACCGATCAAGTTTTCAATCCGATGACGCATCTCCGCAGCCGCTTTATTGGTGAAGGTCACGGCCATAATGGAAAATGGCGAAGCCTTCTCCACCGACAACAACCAAGCAATTCGGTGTACCAGAACCCGGGTTTTACCGCTCCCCGCGCCAGCTAATACCAACATATTAGTCCGCGGAGCAGCTACAGCTTCCCGTTGTTTGTCATTCAGACTTTCGAGCAGATAGGAGACGTCCATAGTTACCATCAATTGATTAGACAGCGCCCAGAGGTTGCTGTGTTTTTATACAGAATAATTTCTTGATTATATCAATGCTGTCAAAGAAGCCAAATCGTAAATCTCAATGTGAGGCAGTAGGCGGCTTTCCATCGTCTGCAATAATTTTTTATTCTTAGTATTCATCCAGCAAGCTTGCATACCACTACTCAGCGCCCCTGCCACATCAGTATTCAAGTCATCACCGACATGTAAGATTTGCCCAAGCGCTAAACCCAGACGATCCGCGGCCAAACAGTACATATCGCTGCAAGGTTTTGCGCGTCCATCAGGGCCAGCTTGCAGCACAAATTTAAAATAAGGGGCAAGACCACAGGCGGCAGGTTCTGCATTGCCATTAGTAATGGCTACCAGTGGCATCTGTTCAGCAAGTGCCGCCAGAGTTTTATGTGTTGATTCAGGAATATCAATTCGATTACGCCAAAGTGTGAAATGCGCCATGACATCATCTGCCCCCCGATCAGCATCTTCACGGCTAAAACCATAATGGCAAAACATCAACTTTGAGGAGTGCCAGCGCCATAAAGTCATGTCATGATAAATTTCAGGATGCTGCTCAAGTGTCAATTCCCGGAAAGCACATAGATCCTGATGATGAAGATGACTGAACCTAGGATCATACCGCCGCACAAAATTCAGGACTTCCTCTTCTGCCTTATCCATGACTGGATGATTATCATACAGCGTATCATCCAGATCAAATGTCATCGCTAACACTGGCGCAAGAGGCCGGTAAAAACGCATTACGATTTCCCCCGTTTGGCTCTGGGATGGGCGACATCATACACTTTTGCCAAATGCTGGAAATCCAAATGAGTATAGATTTGTGTGGAGGATAAGCTGGCATGACCAAGTAATTCCTGAACTGCGCGCAAATCACCACTGGATTCCAGAATATGAGTGGCAAAAGAGTGACGCAATTTATGAGGATGAATATGACTGCTCATTCCCTGGCGTATTCCCCACTGCGCAAACCGTTTTTGTACATTACGGGTTGATATCCGCCGCCCACTTTTTGAGACAAAAACAGCATTATCCTCCGGCTCGAATCGTTCCCGCATCGCCAACCAACGATTAAGCCATTCAACCGCGGTATGTCCCAAAGGCACCTTCCGCTCTTTACTGCCTTTACCTGAAACCCATACTTCTCCACTTTCAAGATCCAGATGCTGGCAATCAAGGCCCACCAACTCCGACAAACGTAATCCAGCACCATACATCACTTCCAACATCGTCCGGTCACGCACCGATAATGGATCATTAAAATTGATATTCAGCAGTTGGTTCACTTCATCCACATCGATATTTTTCGGCAAATGACGCTTGGTTCCCGGCGTGCTGACGGTTTTACTCGGATTAACGGAAATTTCTCCTTGAATCACCTGCCAATCAAGAAAACTGCGCAAGGAAGATAAACGCAACGCCAAGTTAGCTGACTGCAAACCAGCCCGACGACTACGTGTTACCAACATTCTCACTTTCGCGGGATCAAGATCTTGCCATTGGCTGACACCCATTTCTAAAACCATCTCAGCCAATGTAGCAAGATGGCGACGATAATGGGTGATAGTCACGGGACTTAACCGACGCTCTACCCTGAGATAGCGCAAAAATGCCTCAATCGGCTCCAGTAACGGGTCAATTTCCTGCATCATATGCGTTTAATCCAACGAGACAATATATCCGGCAATAACTTAGCCAGATGCTCAAGCATGTCAGTTCCCATGCCTTCTTGATAATGTTGATGATTCCGACTGTTAAATATCACCATACCCAGTTCGCCCCTCGTTCCCAATAGAGAGACGGCAACCGAACCGACCTGCCGAACTTGCGGCAATAACAATAGAATTTCCGACCCATTTAGCATACCGAGATAGTGGTTTTTATTACCAAAACGCTGAATACGGATTGGTTCAAAAGCATTGCGAGAAAGCGCTAAATCAGGCGCATCAAGTGGTGCACCAATATGCCATTTATCACTGAAAAGACGGATACTGGCACTATTTAGTCCCATATTCTTAGCCCATAAACTTAACCGACTAAGCATATCTTGCAAACTCTCTGCCGCAACCAAATTAACAAGTAATTTAAGCAACTGCTCAAACAGTTGTTCGTTCACTCTCGCCTGCTCCATGAGCAGAGTTATATCTTCTTCTAGATAAGCAATCCGCGTTCTCTGGCGGCTCATATACCATTCAACCAAAGAAATCGTTTCTCTCACCGGGTGAGGAACCCGCATCTGTTCGACGACATATGCATTACGGATAAAGAAATTGGGGTTTTCCAATAAATAATCCACAACAGTCTGATCATCAAGTATGTCATTGATGCTTAACTGCTCTTCTTTTTTCTCCATCTCCGATGCCCCGCAGCTCAAAACAGAATCGATTACAGATGAATTGTGCCATCATAAACGTGCATCGCCGGTCCCGTCATATAGAGCGGTTTTCCCGGCCCATCCCAACAGATAAACAGTGAACCTCCCGGCAAATCTACCCGAACATGATTGTCGAGCAATTGCTGCTGAATACCTACTGCTACCGCTGCACAAGCACCACTGCCACAAGCTTGGGTTTCCCCAACACCACGTTCATAAACCCGTAAGCGAATATGACCACGGTTTAAAATTTGCATGAAACCAATATTCGCCCGTTCAGGAAATCTTTCGTGGCTTTCCAAAGCTGGCCCCAAAATGTCTACTTCGGCCGTTTCCACGTCTGGCACTTGAATCACACAATGAGGATTCCCCATAGAGACAACACCACAAAGAACGGTTCTCTCTGCTACCCGTAAAATATAGGTTTTTTCCGCCCTTAACGCACGAAATGGCACATGATGCGGCTCAAATTCAGGTTCCCCCATATTAACGCAAACCTGATCATCATTGGTGATACTCAACACCATCCGTCCCGATTGCGTGCTGACTTTAATATCACGCTTATTAATTAATCCTTTAAGGCGGACAAAACGGGCAAAACAACGCGCTCCATTGCCACACTGTGCAACTTCACTGCCGTCAGCATTAAAAATACGATAGTGAAAATCCATATCCGGATCATAAGGTGCTTCAACAATTAATAATTGATCGAAGCCCACACCAGTATGTCTATTTGCCAAACGGCAGATCAGCTCTGGTGAGAAATAAACATTTTGGGTCACAGCATCAACGACCATAAAGTCATTACCCAGACCATGCATTTTGGAGAACTGCATATCATGCTCCACCGTAAACCGTAGCGACTGACTATCGGCTTATCTCGCTTATTTCTGAGAGGTACTATCCACTTGCTGCCCTTGCTGCTCAGTATTCGCGGGAATCTGAGATGCAGTTGTCGCCTTCTCGGTCGATGGTTGTTCTGGAGGAAAATAGAGAGGACCTTTCAGTCCGCAGCCGGAAAGTACAAATAAGGTTATGATAGCCAGAAATCCACGTAATTTTTTCTTCATTGCATTAATGCCTGTAATTCATACGTCAATATTCTCTATAATCGCAGTTAGACCTCGAAAAGCAAATAGGAAATGAAGATGAACGACAGTGAATTTCACCAGTTAGCTGACCAACTGATACTTTATATCGAAGGGCAGTTAGATAATTATGATGGCAATGCTGATATCGACTGTGAAACCAATGGCGGTGTCATGACCCTGAGCTTTGATAATGACAGCAAAATTATTATCAATCGCCAGGAACCTTTCCATCAAATCTGGCTGGCAACAAAAGGCGGTGGTTATCATTTTGACTACAAAGAAGGTCAGTGGATTTGTGACCGCAGCGGGGACAATTTTTTAACCATGCTAGCATACGCCATCACCGAACAAAGTGGCGAACAGTTCAGTTTCCCATAATTGAACCTACCCCGCATCGCGCTGAGGAATCCCCAGAAAATAGACAGGCATAGCGTTATGTGATCTACTGATTGTTCCACCAAGTCAATAAGGTCACTGCTATGCCTGTACGTGAAGTATGTCATAACTTCTTTAAAGATGCTTTATCACCATTTCATAAATATCGTCAGAATGCATTAATCGATGCCACTATCGCTTTGATTAATGGTGCTTCTCTTACGTTAACCAGCATTGGGCGCTTTTTACCCGGAAACGCTCACGTCAAACATAAAATTAAACGTATTGACCGGCTACTCGGTAATGAAGCTCTTCATAGGGATATTCCTGATATCTTTCGCAACATTATTTCAATGCTCACTGAGTCTCTGTCGCTGTGTGTCATTGCTGTTGATTGGAGTGGATATCCGTCACAAGAACACCATGTGCTCCGTGCGAGTTTAATTTGCGATGGACGCTCAATTCCTTTGTTAAGTCAAATAGTTCCCTCATGTGAACAACAAAATGTAACGATACAAAATGCATTTCTTGACAGGCTAGCGCGTGCTGTTAACCCTAAAGCTAGAGTAATTATTGTTACGGATGCAGGTTTTCAAAATGCATGGTTCAAACATATAAAAACGCTCGGTTGGGATTTTGTCGGACGCATTCGAGGCAATACTCAACTAAGACTTGAAAAATATGGTGAGCTTTGGTTTAAACGGCAAGCTTTAAAAGCCACTACAACCCCACAGTTTTTAGGGTTTGGTACATTATCAAAAGCAGAATATGCACGTTGCGATGGTTATTTTTATCTTCATAAAAGACCGAATAAAGGTAGAAAATTCAAAAAATCACGATATCGAATGGTGCGAAAATCTCAGGTCAAAGATGGGCGTTCGGCAGCAATGGAGCCTTGGCTTATTTTTACTAGTATGGATGATTTTAAACCTCGTCAGGTGATGAAAATTTACAGCCGAAGAATGCAAATAGAGCAAAATTTTAGGGATGAAAAGAGTGAACGTTTTGGATTTGGTCTTAGAGCAAGTTATAGCCACGGGGCTGGTCGTTTATCAGTATTGAGTCTACTTGCTACACTGAGTTCGGTTGTACTTTGGCTGATTGGTTTTTATGCCGAAAATAAAGGAATACATCTTAATTATCAGGCAAATAGTATTAAATCAAGAAGAGTTATCTCTCATCTGACATTAGCAGAGAATGTTCTTACGCCATTCCCCGCTAATATTATTTGAAATAGTGCTTAATAAAACCCTCAAGCATCTCGCCAAAATCTACCAAAGTATGGTTTTGATTTATTAGCGCTGATTTGTGGGGATCCTTCAGCAGCGGAATAGCTTACCTCCCGACTCTAATTGTTTCAGTTATGCAAAACATAACCCTGGGGGGGACAAGGTAATATCCAATAAAATTATCAAACCCCTTAGTTTTATACTTTTCAATGTTAACAGCTTTAGCCAAACGCTCTACGTTTCCAGCTCCCATTTTATGCGCCCAAAAAACAGTATTTTTATCATTTCCATCCCATACTTGCCTATAGCAATGATAACTCCACGAACTGTCACTATGGTCTAACGTACTTGCGTAAACCATAGCACAAAGCCATACTGGGTGCTCTATACTCCCTTCAGGAGCAATTGCCTTTCTATCAATTATATCTTGAACGGAGACTAATCCATCCTTTTTAATTCCAGCTAAAAATTCTTTAGTACCTTCTGGCTTTTTATTCCCAGTCGAACAAGAATCTGGTTGTGGCATATTACGTTCAGTGGATGAGATAACAGACCTTACTCTTATATTACATGCATAGGCATAACAATTATTTACTTCCTTGTATTTCTCGTCTCCATCTATATTCCAAAATCCTGGATTATAAACTCCAACTTGGTAATTTATACCTTTAAATTCGCAAGTTATGATCTGTGATGATTTAGTATCACAATTATCAACTCTTGTTCCTGTAGAGGAAGGTAATTGAATTTCTTTTGACATGGCATCTCCTATTGTATTAAATTCAATGATCTTTTAAATATAGTACTATTAAACATCTTAAGAAAGTCGGCATCATTGATTTATGGGTAAATTTATTTGACCAAACGGAAAGAACTGGCCCAGTTTATTGATAATACTCTAGGTCAGTTCAGAAACATATAAATATCCATGTTAAAATAGGAATGTATTACTGTTTAATACGTTAATTCATTAACCTCTATATGTTTAGAACCCCCATGGTTTATTATTTCAGCTTTCCTTTTTTCATCTATCTTTAGTAATTTAACTTCAATTGTGGATTTATCATCACTAGTCTCTAGGTTATGCTTTACCATTTCGTCTTCTTTTGATTTCACTGAAGAAATAGATAACGCTGTAGTTATTATAGTTGCAGGAGTAACGTATGGAGCTAGTTTTGATTTGTAATTTTCTTTCAGCTCAGATAACTTACCAGAATGTTTTTTCAACAGATCCATTATAGGTCTAAAGTTATTTGAGCTAGGAGAAGTAATGAACATCTTGCCATTGTCCTCTATCCACATAATCACCCAGTGACTATCATCTTTGCCACCACCAGTACTATGCTTTAAATCTTGTTTTTCATTTACATTAGATCCTTTATCCAATATTTCTTCACTAATAAATAAATTCTTATTTTCATTGTTTGTATGAAAAACAAAATAACTTAATATATTATTTGTTGTTTCATTAGTGATTTTTACTTTGACTGTATGTGTATCAGACATAATATTACTCCTATTTAAAGTATACAAAACTAAGCGTGGTTTAATAGTGTTAACAACGTTACTATAGTAACTATTTATTTCTATCATATTTTAGTAGAAAAACTATTTGTTGTGTAAAAAATTTAACTCAATTATTTCTTTGATTAAACCATTCGTATGATTGGGAAAATCCATTGGGAAAATCCCTAATCCATAATTAATGCCAGTTCGTTTTTCTTTAATTACATTAAGTAAATGTAAGTTTAGTTCAGAAGCAAATTCACCTATAGATTTTAATAATTCCCCTTGTACATTTATAAAATTAATAAATAATGTATTATGATCTTTGTGACACCTAATTGCATCGTTAATGTGTTTATCAATATCACCTTTTTTTTCTTTAACATCATTTGCTTTATAATTATCTTGAACCTTTATATTATCCCAAGGAATCCCCTTAAGAGTTGATACATTAGATATAATTACAAGTTTACCCCTAACACATTCTATAAGAGGTATAGCATTTTCTAAGTACATATGCTGATGGTAATTTTTATAATGAGTATTAAATATATTTAAAAATTCTTTATTCCTCTTATCATTAATCTCCTTATTCTTCTGGTCACTATTTATACTTTCAAGGTAATTAATATCTTCCCTTTTTATTCTCATCAGTATTGTCTCTGATGGATTTTCTTTTAAAAAAGAAATACATATATCAATAACATCACCAAAATTTATTTTTTGATAAACTGTTGAGTGATGTATAGCAAAAATTCCATCTTTAGCTTTACATCTTATATCTAAAAAACGAATTCCGTTATAAAGTTGCCATTCGATACTCTTATCTTGACAAATTGTTTTATTTCTAAAATATTCATTGTGTGGGGCATATTGTGCACAAGAATTATGTGTGCCAGGAATTGATATATGGCTTATAGATGTCCCATCTTTTATCTTACACATCCAAGATGATAGATGCCGTATTTTATTTTCTGGTGATGTTAAATGGAAATCCACAATTGCATCGTTTCCTTTTCCTCCTGAACATAAAAGCTCAAATTCACCTTCACAATCTCCTATTATTCTATATTCATAACCGTTTTCTAAGAAAAAGGGATTATCCCAAGATAAGTAAAATTTTATTTCCTTATTTTCGGACCCTACATTTATTTTGTACTCCACAAAACCATTAGTTCCTCCAAAATATTCTCTCTGTTCACTTTTCCAAACTACTTGATTATTTTTTTCTATTTGTAGTGGTGGTGTTTGACCATCACTCCAGTCGCCCTCATTCAACTTTTCATGTTTCAATTCCAGTTTACAGTTGGTATCATTTATTAGAGTAATCGTTACACTACGCCAAAATATACCCATAGTTACTACCTCAACGGTTTTTTATTTAAAATAGCACTGATATTTAAACTGCTTATCTCTGTTATAGAAACAACTTCATGATGAAAATATATGTCTAGAATTGATACTAATTAAGAATTATCACTTAATTTATATGGCCTGACAACAGCCCCATTGATAGGTTGCAAAAAACAAGTCATATTATTTTACACTATAGGTAAGTCTAGTCAAAAAACAGCAGACTGCCAACTTTTGAAAGGTAATTTTTCCTCAGGAGATTACGTCAATAATTTATGTTTTTGGATGACTCCATGTGGGGAAAAAACATTGGTTCCTGTATAGCGGAATTATCTTTGCTGAACAAGATAAAAATAATTTACTTACAACATCCTACAGAGAGAAAGTTATCCTGGAATATGTGAACGGCTGATTTCATCAAACCATTCGCCTCAGGGTGAGATCTCATATTTTCAATAAGGTTATTTTGGTTAAATAAAAATCAGAATATGACTTTTTATAGGCATTTCTCTCATTAAAACGTTAAGATCTCTCTCTTCCATAAAAAAGCGATCCTAATAATGAGTATTTTTAATTTTATCAGCAAGATAGAAGACCCTCGCTCTGACATCAATAAAAAACATGAATTAATGGATGTGATTTTTTTAGCCTTCTCCGCTGTATTATGCGGCGCTTCTGGCTGGAAATCGATTCAAGAATTTGGTGAGTTACAGAGCGAGTGGCTTAAACAATACACGCATTTTACTCACGGTATTCCTCGTCGTCACTGTATTGCTAATATTATCAAAATGACAGAGCAAGATGCACTGGTTGAAGCCTTTTATGCCTGGATCTCGGGTCAGGGCAGGAAAAAGTCTTATCGCCATTGATGGAAAAACCCTGAGAGGAACCTGTAAGGGGACATTATTTGAAGCCCTGCATGTGGTCAGTGCTTATGATGTTGAATCCGGTGTAGCCCTATACCATCAGGCAGCCGAAAGCAAAGGTCAGGAAGGTCCGGTTGCCAGACAATTGATTGAATTACTGGCGCTTGATGGCGCGATTGTCACTATGGATGCCCTGCATTGCCAGAAAGAAACCCTTGCGTTAATTACTCAGCGCGGCGGTGATTTTATTGTGGGTCTTAAAGGCAATCAAAAGACCCTCTATGAATGGGTCAAATCGTATTTTGCTTCGCATTATGAGAGTGATGAGCTTGTTGAATTTACGCAGAAAAATAGCGGTCATGGACGGACAGAATTTCGGCATGTCATGCAAATTCGTGCCGTATTGCCGGAGGTCCTTCGGCGGCAATGGCCTTCAATACAAAGTGTTATTGAAGTCGTCAGTGAACGAAGCGTAAAAGGCCAGCCTCCCCATCGTGATTCACGCTGGTATGTCAGCTCGCTACCGTTGGAGGCGGAAATCGTGGCTAAGGCAATAAGAAGGCACTGGTCGGTAGAAAACGAGCTGCATTGGGTATTAGATGTCACTTTTCGAGAAGATGCTATCTCACTCAAAGATCCTGATGGGGCTGCACAAATGGCGCTTTTTAACCGAATTGTATTAAGCGTGATTAAACAGAATACCAGTATAAAAGACAGTCAGGCGGCTAAACGTCGAAGAGCATTTGGTCAGAGGAATTCCGTAGTCAACTTATCTTTGATTAAATTAAATACAAAGTGGAATCCCGCCCTGCCATTCGCCTATCACATGATGCAGGTAAATATTGGCGACAGAATTGAACCTTGGGAACACCCTCGATCGTTGCTCCCGAAACCCCTATATTGGCTATTTTTGCCCATCCCCCGATAGGCTGAGGAATCCCCAGAAAATAGACAGGCATAGCGTTGTGTGATCTACTGATTGTTCCACCAAGTCAATAAGGTCACCGCTATGCCTGCACGTAAAGTATGTTACAACTTCTTCAAAGATGCCTTAGCACCGTTTCATAAATATCGCCAGAATACATTAATCGATGCCACTATGGCTTTGATTAATGGCGCTTCTCTTACGCTAACCAGTATTGGACGTTTTTTGCCCGGACAGGCTCAGGTCAAAAACAAGATAAAAAGGGTTGATCGCCTGTTAGGAAACACCGCTCTTCACAACGATATTCCTGCGATTTTTAATAATATTACTGCCATGATAACTCGTCAGTTGCCTCTTTGCGTTATTGCTGTGGACTGGAGCGGTTATCCATCGCAGGAGTATCATGTGCTTCGTGCCAGCCTCCTTTGCGACGGTCGGGCAATGCCGTTATTGAGTTGGGTTGTATCCTCGGAAAAACAAAATAACACCTTAATACAAAATCAGTTTCTTGATTCCCTCGCTAAAGCCGTCTCTTCCGATGCCAGAGTCATCATCGTCACAGACGCAGGATTTAAGAGTCCATGGTTTCGACATATTGCCTCATTGGGCTGGGATTTTATTGGGCGGATCAGGAATAACGTTCAATTTCACCTGGCAGATAGTCCTGAAATATGGCTGAAAATCTCTGACTGTCCCGGAACAATAACGCCGAAATACACGGGGGCGGGAACGCTGGCCAAAGAAAAGAAAAACCGTATTAATGGTCATTTTTATACAGACAAGAAATTACCTAAAGGGCGGAAAAGTAAACGTTCAAAAGGCAGGCCAATGTATACTAAAACAGACAACGAGTATCGGCAGTCAGCAAAAGAAGCCTGGCTTATTTTCAGTAGTATAGATGATTTAAAGCCACGGGAGATCATCAAGTTATACAGTCGTCGCATGCAGATAGAGCAAAACTTCCGCGATGAAAAAAGTGAGCGTTTCGGATTTGGTCTTCGTGCCAGCCACAGTCGCTCTGCGGGTAGAATGTGGGAACTGAGCTTACTGGCAACACTGAGCACCATCGTCCTGTGGCTGATTGGTTATCACGTGGAGAATAAGGGATTACATCTGAGATATCAGGCCAACAGTATCAAATCACGGCGGGTCATCTCATACCTGACGTTAGCGGAGAACGTCTTACGACACTCCCCACTGACTTTAAAGCCAATATCACTGAATGATGCTCTTAACCACTTAACAAGAGTCTACCGAAACATGGTGCTGGTTTATTAACACCGATTTGTGGGGATCCCTCAGCGCATCGCGGGGTAAATCAGTAATGTGACACAGAACGATAAAGTTCTGGCTGCTCTTCATTTTCCCCATCATGAGCCACACACAAATGTGAAAAAGATGATCCACTAAATGGAATCACCTGAATCTGGCCTTTCATTTGCACAATCTGATAAAACTGTGGCAAGTTAAAGTTGATAAAACTTGATCCATAGGTAAACCGATCATGAGATGAAGAATAAAACCGACTGACGTCGCGTACCAATTCTTCCTTACTTCCCTCGCAATGAGAATAAATTTCTACCCGGTTGGTTTCATCCAGAATATAAATATTAAAACTTTGATTATCTTGCGTATTTTCGAAGAAAAATTGAATAATACCCTCACTGGCAAAGCCATCAACCACCGCGGGTAAATGTGTCTCTTTGGTATTAATTTTCACCGGCAACCCATGCAATTTGTTATTAGAGATTGCCCCATAGAATTCCACGGCATTTTCCAATTTCTGCACAGATACGTTAAGACGTTCAAAGAACAGCCCCCAAGTCTGGCCGGCAATACGCAATGCTTTAAAACGACCTGGGTCCTGACGATTGCTGGATAAACGTAATTCAATACATTCAGATACCAGTTGCTGGATCCGAGTTCGAATAAGCCCTCGTAAATGTTCACTGTAACAGAACACTTCAACCGCCGCTGGCGGCGCAGCATCTTGATGCATTTTGCCCAGTATGGTCTTCAACGCTTCCAACACCGATTGCCCACCACTAAAGTGTAAGGTCCTCACTTCATTCCATGAATTACGATAAAGTAAGTCAATGCTTTCCACCAAACACTGTTGCGATTCACCAAAACTGAATACATCAAGCTTACGGAAATCAAAATGTACAACCTGATTGGAGAACTCAGCGGTCGGATCTTTCTCCAGATTGACAATAATTGCCAAATGGCGAATTTCACACGGGCTATAGAGTGCTTTCGGTGTCGGTGATGGCAGACGAATGGGAAAATGAGTCGAAATATCATTAATCAATTCATGCAGCTTCAGCTCATCACATTGAGTTTCGCCATGATGAATATGGATACACGATTTTTTTGTTAACAAGCCGTTAAAGTAGGTCCACGACACCAGTTTATTGAGATAACGATTATATTCCAGAGGTTGATGACCAATGATCGATCCAATAGCCGGAGCCTGATTGTAGAGATACCAACCGCTACGGTTTGCACGCCCTTGAGGAACATAAATAAATGTTAAATTTTTCTCTGATAGATCTGGCGAAATTTGCGGATTAACCAGCGTTACTTTCCCTGGCAATGCTTCAAATGCAGCATAAAGTTTACGCGTCAGCACACCAATATCCTGTGGACTGGCACTGACACTCAGATTATTACGGCGGGCAAATCGGATAAGATTACGATAGCTCTGCATCATGGTATCGAGCAGTTCATTATGCGCATCACGAACCTGTTCAATTTTCCATGAGTTGCGGTTATCCAAAATTTTCAACCGTTCTGGATCCCACTTCCACTCATAGATCAGTTGGGTCAAAACCTGGCGTCGCCAGCCAATGCAACCTTTATCATCTTGATTAAGAGAGAGCTTTTCACAAACTTTTAAATAAAAACATCGACGTATTAGATCTAAACGGGTCGTATCATTAATTTCTATCAGATAACGAGTAACACGCTCAAGCATCATGCTGTATGCATCAAGGCCAAAGGAGACTATTTCACCCGCATGTAGGCGCTGTTTCATCTCCATTGCCAGTAACTTACCATTGGGATATTCCCAGGAATAGGCTTCCAGTAATAAGCTTTTTAATACGGCTTTATAAGGGGAATCGATACTTTTGTAGAGTTGCCATAAGCTAGCGCCAAAGTACTCTTCAGCAGATAGTTCACCCAATCCACCGAGATCAAGCCACTCATTTGGCGTCAGAACACCTTGCGCATAAAGCGATAAAACATATTCATCATAATGGCGTTCTTCTTCTACAGGCACCATTTCCCATAACAAACGCTTACCCGCCATACGTACAGCGGTACGATAAAATTCATCAAGTAACAGAATATGCTGAGTAGAACCGCAGTCCTCACCACCGAGGCTACCACTCGCATTATGGCGAAAGCGGTTTTCATCAATAAGAAAAAAATTGACTTCAATACCAAGCGCTGCCGCCCACTGCTCAATAAGCGTACACTTACGTTGCAGCAAAAGGCGCTCATCATTATCAAGCCATGACTGATGACATACCCAGATATCCAAATCAGAACAACCGCTCTGCCCGATTGATGAAGTACTGCCCATTGAGTAAATACCGGTAATAGGAAGTTCACCATTAGCAGGCTGTTCTATGAAGTGATCTAATTTATTTTCTAAATCATTAAGATAAGATTTTTGTGCTTCATCATGCACGAAAAAACATACGCCATAGGGAACATTACCGTTAATGTAACCTGGCATCATCGAATGATGATAGTGCAATAATACTGGCAGTAAACTGTATACCTGTTTAAATTCCGCACTCATGGCGGTAGAGGCGCGTTCTAACCTGAGTTGGTTTATCGCATCCAGTCTCTGCTTCAGTGTTTCGATATAAAGGTACAAGACGTCTCGCCCGATTGAGTTCCAGTGCCCAGATAAATCCCCCGTTTCCGGCTGTTATAGCTCGATGGAATTATTTAGAATGATTTTTACCAATTTATTACCGGAAACGTGATCAATTTAACACCTTGTCGATAAACCGTAAAGTCAGTAAAGCAATTGAATTCGATGCCTTATCGTACGAAAAATCAAATAATACATTGTTATATATGGAAATAATCAAAAAACCCATACCGTTTATACCTTCATTATGCAAAAGAAATTTTCTCTGCCCATTTTTTCAAGTTAATGCACGTAATACCTTGTTATCCAACCCGATAAAAATGACTCCGTTGGCTATATTTTAATTAATGATTTTTTCCATTCGGGATTCTTTAATTACAGAAATAATTTACTGGAAAAGTTAATTCATAATTAAATCAATCTATTTTTATCGATATCAAAATAATTTAAAAATTAAAATTTATTTTATACTTTAACATAACCGGCATCTCTTCTTCTCAGCTCCTAACTGGAAAAAAAACGGCTGAAGTGTTAAAACGAGTGTTATGTTTTTTCATTTATATGACGGCTGAAAAGCCCGAGAAATACAACCATCTATGTCAACTAAAACCATCCGTATCGCAACCCGCCAAAGCCCTTTAGCTATGTGGCAAGCGTTGTATGTTCAGCAAAAACTACAACAATATTACCCAGATCTGGAAGTTCAACTGGTTCCAATGGTAACCCAGGGCGATGTCATTCTGGACACGCCTCTGGCAAAAATTGGAGGAAAAGGATTATTTGTCAAAGAGTTAGAATTAGCTCTGCTTGAAGGCCGAGCGGATATCGCCGTCCATTCAATGAAAGATGTCCCGATCTCTTTTCCTGAGGGGCTAGGTCTGGTCACTATTTGTGAACGTGATGATCCTCGTGATGCTTTCGTCTCTGTGAAATATCACTCTCTTGATGAATTGCCAACAGGCAGTATCATTGGCACATCAAGTTTACGCCGCCAGTGTCAACTCCGTGAATTACGTCCTGATCTGATTGTCCGTGACCTTCGGGGTAATGTTGGAACCCGCCTGAACAAGTTGGATAATGGTCACTATGATGCGATCATCCTCGCCGTCGCAGGATTGAAAAGGTTAAAACTGCATGAGCGTATCCGTACGCCATTGACGGCAGAACAATCATTACCTGCCGTTGGTCAAGGCGCGGTAGGAATTGAATGCCGCCTCGACGACCAACAAACACAAACTCTGTTAGCACCATTAAACCACCATGATACAGAAGTTTGTGTTCTTGCCGAACGTGCGATGAATACCCGGCTGGAAGGAGGCTGCCAAGTACCAATAGGTAGCTATGCTATCTGGCAGGACGGGAAAATCTGGTTACGAGCATTAGTTGGCGCACCTGATGGTAGCGTTATTATTCGCGGTGAGAGAACGGCTTTACCAAAAGATGCCTGCCAGGCAGGGATTGAATTGGCAGAAGAGTTGTTGGAACGGGGAGCACGGGAAATTCTAACCAAAGTTTATCGAGGAAATCCCTCCACATGAGTATTCTGGTGACTCGCCCTGCTCCTGCCGGAGAGGAACTAGTCAAAAAGTTACAGGCTGCGGGAAAAACAGCTTTCAGCGCACCTTTAATCAATATTCACCCAGGTTCAGAGCTGCCACAGCTAGCTGAGAAGCTTAACCCTCTAAATACCCGTGATATGGTATTTCTATTGTCAAAAAATGCAGTTTATTATGCAAACGATCAGTTAAATAAAATTAATCTGTTCTGGCCCGACAAGCTGATTTATTATGCTATCGGCAGATCAACCGCTCTGGCTTTTCATCAACTAACGGGTATGAATGTTATCTGGTCATCAGAGGGTGAGACCAGCGAAATCTTGCTAAAACTACCATCGCTACATCAGGTTGAAAATAAACAAGCTTTGCTGCTCAGAGGAAATGGCGGACGTGAACTTATTGCCCGGACGCTGACAGAAAGAGGTGCCACAGTTGACTATTGTGAATGTTATTTCCGCCAGCCCGTAGACTACCCGGCAGCAGAATTCAGTGCCCACTGGCAAAAGTATGGAGTACAAACTTTAGTTGTAACCAGTGGCGAAATACTGCAACTGTTATATAACTTAATACCCGAAAGTGATCGAAACAGGTGGTTATTGCATTGCCGCCTGATTGTGGTAAGCGAACGTCTTGCACATGCCGCCCGAAATTTGGGCTGGCAGGATGTTAAAGTTGCAAAAAGTGCAGATAACGACGCCTTAATTCAGGCACTAGAATAAACTGACATGGGATGCCCACTATGACGGAGCAAAAACAGTCCGCCGAGATAGTTGAACAAACAAGAACTACGGTTGAAAACTCGCAACAGCTCGAAACCGCACCTCAAAAGCAAGAACGTTCTGGCACGCTAAAAAACATAATTGCTATTGCAATCATGCTGGCAATCGGCGGCGGTCTTTATTATTACGGACAGCAACAAAGCCATTTACTGAGTGCAGAGAACCATGAGCTACGCCAACAACTGGAATCACTGAAACAACAGCAATCACAGGATAAACAGCATATTGAAGCGCTGTTTAAAGAACAATCACAGACTTTAAGCCATTTCTCCGCACGAAATGATCAACTAGGTAATAGCCTACAAGAGTTACAGGCCAAAATCTCTGCGTTATCCAGCTCTGATGTAAAAAGCTGGCTACTGGCACAAGCTGATTTTCTGGTCAAAATGGCAGGCCGGAAATTATGGAATGATCAAGATATAGTCACCGCCGCTGCTTTGCTGAAAAATGCAGATGCCAGTCTCGCTGAAATGAATGATCCAAGCTTGATTGAAATCCGTCGGGCAATTACACAAGACATCAGTACATTATCCGCCATTAGTCAGATTGATTTTGACGGCATTATCCTGCGAGTTAATCAGCTTTCTAACCAAGTAGATAACCTGCGTCTGGCTGACCATACAACCGATGGTTCGCCAATGGACGAAGATAATGATGAATTAACCGGTACATTATCTGAATGGCACCAAAATCTGAGCAAAAGCTGGAAGAGTTTCATGGATAATTTCATTACCATCCGCCGCCGGGATACCGCAGCAGAGCCCTTACTGGCACCAAATCAAGATATCTATCTACGAGAGAATATCCGAGCCCGTCTGTTGATTGCCGCCCAAGCAATACCACGTCATCAAGGTGAAGTTTTTAAACAGTCACTAGAAACAGTTTCAACTTGGGTTAGAGCTTACTTTGATATCAACGATCCCAATACCAAAGCATTCCTGGAAGAAATTGATTCACTAAGCCAGCAGCCTATTTCCATCACTGCGCCAGACCAACTTTCAAGCCAGCCTTTACTGGAAAAATTGATGCAAACCCGGGTTCGCAGCTTGCTTTCCCAATCTTCTGAAACCAATCAGGAGGGTTAAGCTATGCTGAAAGTTCTATTACTGTTTGTAGTACTCATTGTTGGTATTGTGCTCGGTCCGATAATTGCCGGCCATCAGGGATATGTGCTGATTCAAACTGACAATTACAACATTGAAACCAGTGTTACCGGCCTGTTCATTATATTTGTTCTTTTACAACTGGTACTCTGCCTCCTTGGCTGGTGCTACCGCAGAGTTATACGCACAGGCTCACGTACCCGTGGCTGGTTCCTTGGACGCAAACGCAGCCGCGCCCATGCCCAAACAAAAGCAGCGCTGATCAAACTGGCAGAAGGCGATTTCAAACAAGTTGAGCAATTATTGACCCGTAATGCTGACCATGCTGAACAACCTGTAGTTAACTACTTACTGGCGGCTGAAGCAGCCCAACAACGCGGGGATGAATTTCGTACCAATCAATATTTACAACGCGCAGCAGAAGTTGCAGATAATAACCAGTTGCCTGTGGATATTACCCGTGTACGTATTCAGCTTACTCAAGGTGAAATTCATGCCGCCCGTCATGGTGTAGACAAGCTATTAAATCAAGCTTCACGCCATCCAGAAGTTTTACGCCTGGCTGAACAGGCTTATATGAAGTCAGGAGCTTACCAATCACTGATTGATATACTACCGGTAATGGAAAAAATCCATCTACATGATGAGTTACAAATTCACAAATTGCGCCAGCAAGCCTATATCGGTCTGATGAATCAGCACATGGCAGAACAAGGCAGCGAAGGCTTAAAACGTTGGTGGCACGATCAAAGCCGAAAAATTCGCCATGATGTGGCGTTACAAGTGGCAATATCCGAACATTTAATTGAATGTGATGACCATGAAACTGCACAAAAGATCATCTTGGAAAGTTTAAAACGGCAATACGACGAACGTTTACTCTTATTGATCCCACGCTTAAAAAGCGAAGATCCAAAGCCGATACAAAATGCGTTGGATCATCAGTTAAAACAACATGGTTCGACCTCTCTGTTAAACAGTACGCTTGGACAAGTTGCTTTGCGCCACGGAGAATGGGAAAAAGCAGTAAAAGACTTTAAAACCGCATTAGCTCAACGTCCTGATGTACATGATTATGCTTGGTTAGCCGATGCATTGGATAAACTACGTAAACCAGAAGAGGCCGCACAAGTTCGTCGCGAAGGATTAGTACTCACTTTAAAACGTGAGAGTAATGTCGTGAAGAGTGATTTAGTTAATAACAATAGTGTCAACTAACACTGTAACATCGTGATCTCTCATCCATCGCCATCTTTATTAGCAAGTTTTTATGCCGCTGATTAAAAATGCCCCACACGGGGCATTTTTCTAACCATACTTCTTGGCAAAATCTTCATCGGAAGTGCAAAGATAAATAATAAATTCAATAAATGCGATAAGTACAGGGATTAATGTCCAGCAAAATAGCAGATATAAAATCCCCATACCGATTTTGCCCAGATAAAATT
Organism: Photorhabdus africana; assembly: GCF_035181445.1. Lineage (NCBI taxonomy): Bacteria > Pseudomonadati > Pseudomonadota > Gammaproteobacteria > Enterobacterales > Morganellaceae > Photorhabdus > Photorhabdus africana. The sequence continues at coordinate 52,617 of NZ_JAXBVE010000025.1, read as the reverse complement.
TATGAGCGCCAATGTAACCAAGAAAAAACGCCAACAGTGCAGCAACAATTCGGTTTTTACTACCAGAAGAATAAGCCTTTATCATCGCGCCACAATGTGGACATGATTGTGCAGACTCATGCAACATTCGACCACAACCAAAGCATCCAATCATTTTTGACATCAATATTCCCCTTAAGATAAGTTTAGGAACGAAGTAACTCAATTAATTTTATAGCCAAAAAACTAACCATCATATTTTCAGTTCTGTTTATATTAGACAGTAATACCTAAACAGTATATAAACCTGCCAAACATACCTTTCAGAAATAAAAAAACACCTACCTTAAAAACAAAGATAGGTGTACAAATACAATCAGGTCTACAGACGGATAGTGCCTCACTCAACGTTGAGTCCGGTCGGCGATGAAAAGACGGTTATATCTTACTCATCTGTGACATGGACAATAGGCACCGATAATCGGCTCTGCATCATCCCTGGGTTTATGAAGCATACGCAATCATAAGAAATAGGATGAGCATCTACGTTTATAATAATGCATTTAGTGTGCCAACTTTTATTCAAATGAAAGCTGCCTCGCTTCATCAGCTATTTCTCTATTTATTACAACAACAAATCGAATCATCACAAAATCCACCTCATGCACTGTCTCTTATTTGAGACAAAACATAAGGTATTTATTATTTTCATTATAATTCAATTTGTTATAAGTCTCTTATTTGAGACAGCTAATATATCAATTGTCGTCAAAATACAAAAAATAAAAAATTTTCATATAAAACAAATAGTTATTTTCAAAAAAATAATCCACTAAATTTGAATCAACAGAGCACAACTTGAAGGTATATGGATTAGGAAAGGGAACAAAAAGTCAGGGGGACAAAAAGGGATACGATGCAAAAAACCCCGCATTGCGGGGTTTTTCAGAATTTGGTCGGCGAGAGAGGATTCGAACCTCCGACCCACTGGTCCCAAACCAGTTGCGCTACCAAGCTGCGCTACTCGCCGAAATTTTCTACTCTTTCTTTTCTCTTTTTTATGGTGCGAAAGGGGGGACTTGAACCCCCACGTCCGTAAGGACACTAACACCTGAAGCTAGCGCGTCTACCAATTCCGCCACCCTCGCATGTCACAAAAAAGATGGGGTGGCTAATGGGACTCGAACCCACGACAACTGGAATCACAATCCAGGGCTCTACCAACTGAGCTATAGCCACCATAACAACTATTTACTGCTAAATACTCCAACAGCGTAATGCATCACCGCAGCTCTTGCACGCAAATAATGGTGCGCCCGACAGGATTCGAACCTGAGACCTCTGCCTCCGGAGGGCAGCGCTCTATCCAGCTGAGCTACGGGCGCTTAACGCCGTTTCGGGTGGGGATAGTACGGATTTAATAATCTACTGTCCAGTGCTTTTTTAAAGAAATAATGCGTTTGATTACACCTTGCTCATTTCGTAGATAAAGCCAGCTCTTCACTTCCCTACTCACTACCACCATGACAGTAAATCAATCTATACCCGTCATTTTTCAAGTTGCTTCTTTGTTGGCTGCACTCGCTCACCCCGGTCACATAGTTTGCTATGCTCCCGAGGATTCACTCCCTTGCCACCGCGATGCATCTTGAAACCCATAAGGTATATCAGGCTTTTGGTTTTTTACCGTTAAAAAGCTTCACCAACCAATAAATCAGCGACACTATCAACAAAAATCCCCCACCGACCAGCAATGAGAAACGAGTATCCGGGTTAATTGCCATCCCTATCAACACACAACATAAGAATGCTAATGTCAGGTAATTTACATAAGGGAACAAAATGGATTTAAAACCATGTTGTTTCAGTGCTTGTTGATGATACTGACGAAAACGCAATTGGCTCATCAGAATAACAAACCACGGTACCATTCCAGGTAACACACTGGCACTATAAACATAAACAAAAACCGCCTGCGGATTTGGGATCAAATAATTCAAACTAGAGCCCACAATCAAACACAAGATTGTGATAGCAATACCAACTACCGGTACCCCATTTTTTGACAATTTAGTCAGTGATGAAGGTAGCTGATGGTTTTGCGCCAACGCATAAAGCATCCGCCCACCACTGTACATACCACTGTTACAACCGGAAAGCGCAGCCGTCAATACAACAAAGTTAATCACGGCAGCCGCTGAGGTGATCCCTACTTTGGTAAATGTCATGACAAACGGGCTGCCCTGAGAACCCACTTCTGTCCATGGAAATAATGTCACTACAATAAAGATCGCACCCACGTAGAAAATCAGGATACGCCAGAGAATATTGTTAATCGCTTTTTTCAATGTCACCTGAGGGTTCTTCGCTTCCCCCGCAGTGATACCAACCAGCTCCACCCCCTGATAAGATGCAACCACAATACAGAGTGCAAACAGAAACCCTTGCCAATCACCCGCAAAGAAACCACCATTCGCAGTCAGATTATCCAATCCAATAGGCTGCCATTGATTACCAATACCGAAAAATATCAATCCTAAGCCAATCAGGATCATGACAATAATTGTGGTCACCTTAATCATGGCAAACCAAAATTCCAGCTCACCATAAAGACGTACTGCCGCAAGGTTCGCCACCGCAACCAATGCCACCGCAATCAATGCTGATACCCACTGAGGAAGTCCAGGGAACCAGAACTCAGCATAAACCCCGATAGCCGTTATTTCTGATATCCCTACCGCCACCCACATAAACCAATAGCCCCAAGCGGTGAGGCATCCCCAGTATGGGCTGAGATATTTATGTCCAAAAGAGGCGAAAGAACCCGTGACAGGTTCAAGAAACAGCATTTCTCCCATCGATCGCATGATGAAAAAAACAAAAATTCCGGCAATAATGTAAGCCAGCAAAACGGAAGGACCAGCCCATTTCAGTGTACTGGCCGAGCCCATAAACAGACCGACACCAATTGTGCCGCCTAATGCGATCAGCTCTATATGACGGGCTTCTAAACCCCGTTGCAAGCTATGTTGTTGATCTGCCATAAATTCCCTGTCCATTGTTATATGTTGTAATGTGTAATAATAAAAACATACAAGACTGATGTTGATCAGCCATAAAAAGGTCAGGGATCAAAACATGTTTTTCCACTGAGTGGAATAAAAAATTATTCAATAATTAACTATAAATAGTGAAAATTTGGCAGGATCAAACTGTTAGATAAATATTGTGGAATAAATTCATTGTATCGTCTGACGAAAGTATCGCCTGACGAAAATTTACACGACAAGCAAGAAGCGGGTTTACAGACGGCCACTATAGTAATATCCAAGAAATTTCAGTAACTTAAACTGGCGACGAATACGGCTTGGTTGTGATAACAGGCGATAAAGCCATTCAAGCCCCAAATTCTGCCATGCTTTTGGCGCACGTTTCACATGACCGATAAATACGTCATAAGTACCGCCAACTCCCATATACAACGCATCCGAATGAATTTTCCGACAGTCACGCATAAAAATTTCTTGTTTAGGCGATCCCATTGCAACTGTCACAATCGCCGCACCGCTGGCATGAATCCGTTCAAAAACAGCATTACGTTCCTCTGGTGTGAAATAACCATTCTGGCTGCCAACAATATTGACATTCCACTGAGCTCGCAGTTTACTTTCCGTCTGTTCCAATATCTCTGGTTTACCTCCGACCAGAAAAATAGGTGTGCCTTCTTTGCCAGCACGCTCCATAATGGCTTCCCATAAATCAGCGCCCGCCACACGAGAAACTTTAGCATCAGGGTATTTACGGCGAATAGCACGTACAATGCTTATGCCATCAGCATACAGATATTCTGCGTCACTCAGCAGTGTACTTAAAGCTGTATCTTCCTCTGCCGTCAGAACTTTTTCCGCATTAATCGCCACCATAGTACCCGTCTTTACCTGTCCACGTTGAAAAATATGGTCAAGAAAATGCGCCATATCGCGGAAGCCCCAAATATTCAGGCCACGAATACTGTATTTAGGAATATTGCTTAGCTCCATTTTCTTTCCTTACATTGCAACAGACGTTTTTGTGATACCACTAGGTTGCTAGTCAGATACGTTCTAATAAGCCCTGCACTCTCAAATAGCCAATACAACAACTTAGCAATTACCAGACATAAGCCAAACATAATACAAAAAAATACCACACGGGAAACAAATGAATCCACGCCTTCACGGGCCAATACTATCATGTTGAAGATCGCGCCAAAGCAAAATGCCTGCAAGATAGCGGCTTTATAACGATTAGTCTCCTGTTTTCCTAATTCATAAATCCAGTCAAACCACTTAATTATCAATCCAACAACAATCGCACCAACCGGAATAAACAGTACTCCCCCCATCACAACCAGAGAACCTATCAGAGTTGGGGAAATTGCCAGACCAGAGTGGTTATCCAGTACTTCCCAGGTAAAATAATTCGCAGAATTCAGCACGGCATCAGGGCGTCCCGGCCAGAGCCAACTTGGAATAAAGACATAGAAATCACGGATAATAGGCGCTAATCCCTGAAAATCAATTTTGTCGTAGTTATTCAGCAGTAATGCAAGATTTTCCCACGGAGAGAAAGTATCCCTTGTCAAATAAAGGAAAGTATAAAACGCTTCTGCACCACTGACATCCAAACTATAACGTTTGAGTGCCAACCAAAACATGCCAACAATCCCTATTACACCCGCCGTTACCAACATCCACAAGGTTATCCAACCACGCACAATGCCAATAAACAGAAACAACGCGAACGCAATGATAATATTAGCCCGTGTTCCGCCAACAATGACATAAGTCAGTATCCCAAAAGCCACTGTGCTCATCAGAAAAAATAGCCAGCGTAACTGGGTCGGCTTCAAGAAATAAACCACCAGCATGGCAGGAATAAAGAAGTAAAAGAATCGCTTTAGGGCAACACCGGAAACCTGACTGGAAAAAATTTGACTGTACGACTGTAACTTAAACAGTAAAAAACCGTTTTGCATAAAGAACAGCCCCACTGTCACCACCGCAACTAATGCCAGTAGTAACCATGTACAGTTAGTTTCTACCCGGTTCATGGTAAATACCGGTGTTTTAGGCTGCATAGACGACTTTCTTAGCCGTGTTTTATAGCTGACGTAATAAATAGCATAAAAACAGGTCGAAGCCAGTAGAGCATGTAGTAAGGCCTCTACAGGCACCACTTCAACATCAAATTGGAAAACCAACAAACACGTCAGTGGAAAACCAAAATAGAATGTCAGCAAATAAAGCAATGAGAAGAATATATTAAAATTAAAACGTACACGCCGGAATTCCTGATAGGTCAGCGTCAGGATGAAAACCAGCGATATCAAGTAAACAGCAAATAATCCGCCAAACTGCGTTAAAGTCATTGCTGCTCTCCCGCCGCTTTTGCCAACGCCTGCCGCCAGCCATAAATAAAGTTCGGGCTAAAGAAAGCTATCGCATTTCTGTCCAAGGAGAACATCTGCCGTTGTGCTTCCGCAATCAGTTGGCTATCTAAAGGATCACCAGAGAAAAATACCGGCACCTGTTGTTCTACTAAATCTCGCCAAAAAAGATTCTGACGACTGAGTACAAATGGCACACCAAATTGTATCAACAGACAAATTGTTCCAATCCCCTGCTGGCGATTAAACATGAAATACCCTAAATCACAACGGCGCAACAATGCCAAATAATCATCAAACGCCATATTTTGCTTAATAATGTTCAAATTTTCTGGCCGGAACAATGATAACGCAGCCTGTTCAACCTGATTAATATAAACCTGATTGTTTTCAGGATAACCCATTGGGATAATGATTCGCACCTGATCGCCAAACTGCTGATGAATTGTTTTCAATGCCGTAATATGACGGTTCGATCGATCACCAGAATTGCCCAACAAAATTGTCATCTTGCTATCTTCAACAGGTATTCTTTCTGCAATAGTCAAAGCAGGTTCCATTCTGGTTGGAAAATAGAGCAATGATGTTGGTACGTTTGGATGATATTGAGAATAAAAATAGAGATCTCCACGAACCGCAAACACATGCCCTACCCGGCGCTGCGCCAGACGGCGCAAGAAATAGAATAGACGGAATTTTAACTGATGGGAGTCTTCATACAGATCAGCTCCCCAGGCATGCCACCAAAACTGATGACGTTTGATTTTTCCTGACAACAGCGCCAACCACAAACTCACATTAAATTGGCCGTGAAAAAAAAACCGACAATCTCTATCTGAACGCGCTTTAGCAATAACCGCCTGCGCCAGAGATTTTTTACTGTCGAAGAATGCCACATCCAATGCCGTGCAATCATCCAATAAAGCGCGATTTCTGGTCACTACCATAAACTTCGGTTTGGCTAAAAAACCAATTTCATGCGCTAAGACATCATTAAAAAAGCGCAATACCGTTCGATTGTGATGTGGAATATCAGATCCCAAAACGTGAATGAGGGTTGTCATGCTCGCCTACGATAAATAAGAAATGCACCACAACAAAGGGTGAAATAAATAATGTAAGTTGCCATATAGGCTTGTGCTGCACCTAACGCTCCATTTACCGGAATAAGCCAGTGGGCAAAACCAGTAAGCAATAAAAACTGGCTAACTTCTGTCAACACATAAAAACGCAACGCAGCCTTGGCAATCACCAGATAACCAAAAACATAAGCGCCCACCTTCAAGACATCACCCACCAACTGCCAGGCAAATAGATCACGCATAGCCGTAAATTTGTCAGAAAACAGTAACCAAATGGCAAAGTCACGCAGCAGCCATACAGTAAAACTTGCAACAGCCACAGCAGGCAAAACAAATTTCAGCGCCTTAATTATCTCATTTGATATTTCGTCCTTACCCTGCAACCGTGAAAGGGTTGGCAACAGATAAACAGTAAAAGATGCTGTGATAAATTGCAGGTAAGCATCGGAAATACTGCTTACACCTTGCCAGATACCCACATCGCGCCAACTATAATGCGCTGCCAGCAGATTTCGCATCATAATGTAGGCAACCGGTAAGGTAATAGAAGTCAGCAGAGCCATAAGGGTAAACTTGCCAAGCTGACCAGCCAGTACTTTATCCCACATGGGCTTAAAGCTTGAAATCGATACCGCTTTGAGACGCCAAACCATCAATCCCGCGGGAAATATGATTAATGCTGGCACTAAAGCCAAACCCGCCAAAGCACCTTCATACCCACCAAGGACAAAACAGAGATAATAGGCCATCACGCCAATCACGCTACCAAAAATAATCGCCAGCGCATTCCTCTGAGCATCTCGGTATCCTTTCAAAATAGCCAAAAAATAGTTGGCGAAAGCAATCCCCATTTGAATAAAGGCGAGTGCCTGCACAACTGACTCATAATCTTGATGACCAAATAACCCTATACTAATAGGCCCGCTGAATAACAGAAAAATCACTGCCAGTAGAGAGGAAAAACCAAGGATAATGGAAGAAGATGTTCCCAATACCGCACGCAATCTTTCTGGTTGCTGTTGATATTCAGCAATATATTTCGTCACACCGTTAAAAATACCAGCACCAGCCAACACCCCAAGCACAGTAATAAGCTGACGGAAATTACCTGCCTGCCCAACGCCACTGGGGCCAAAAGCAACCGCCAGCAATTTAACGATCAAAAGCCCCACACCGATTTTTATCAGTGTGGAGCCCGCAGTCCATATTGATGCTTTAGCCAACGACATATCAGGCGAAGTATTCTCGAATATGTTTAATGACAATCTGCTGTTCAGCGTCTGTTATGTTGTAAAACATCGGCAAGCGCACTAGACGATCACTTTCACAAGTAGTAAAACGATCTTCCCCATGAAAACGGCCAAATTTTTCACCGCCGGGGCTGGTGTGCAGGGAAACATAATGGAATACCGTTAGTACACCTGCGTCCTTCATATAGCTATTGAATGCTGAGCGTTCTTCAACATCTTTCAGCTTGATATAGAACATGTGAGCATTATGCTCCAACCCTTCCGGTATGATAGGCAATGTCAGGAGACCAGCATCAGCCAGCGGTTTTAATGCTTGATAATAGGCATTCCACAAGGCAAGACGACGCTCATTGATTTTCTCAGCTTCTTCCAATTGCGCCCACAAATAAGCAGCCTGAAGCTCCGACATAAGATAACTCGAACCGATATCACGCCAAGTATATTTATCAACTTGACCACGGAAAAATTGGCTACGATTAGTCCCTTTTTCACGGACAATTTCCGCACGGGAAATCAATGACTGATCATTGATAAGTACTGCACCACCTTCACCACCAGAAGAGTAGTTTTTGGTTTCGTGGAAACTGTAGCAACCAATGTGTCCGATAGTTCCCAGTGCGCGCCCTTTATAAGTAGACATTACCCCCTGTGCAGCATCTTCCACGACAAACAGATTATATTTCTCTGCCAAGGCCATAATGGTATCCATTTCACAGGCTACGCCAGCGTAATGCACTGGAACAATCACGCGTGTTTTAGCTGTAATTGCTGCTTCGATTTTGGTTTCATCAATATTCATGGTATCCGGGCGGATATCCACGAATACAATAGTTGCTCCACGCAGCACAAACGCGTTAGAACTAGAAACAAAAGTGAAGCTCGGCATAATAACTTCATCACCGGGTTGGACATTTAGCAAAATAGCCGCCATTTCCAGTGCAGCGGTACAGGATGGTGTCAATAGAACTTTCGGGCAATTGAAATGTTGTTCCATCCACTCTTCACAACGTTTGGTGAAACCACCATCCCCGCAAAGCTTACCGCTCTCCATTGCTTGCTTCATGTAATCTAATTCAGTGCCAACTACTGGTGGTTTGTTAAATGGAATCATTTCATCCCCTATATAACCAATACGCGGTGCTTTCAACAAACGCACCACTGCGTGTATAAAGGCGCAAAGCAGCAATGTTGCTGGTTTGTGTCGCAATCCTTAACTGCCGTATTTTGTGGCGTTGACACCACTGCTGCGCCGCCAACATCAATTTAGAGCCAATCCCACGGCCAATATTTCCTGGGAATACCGCCAGCAAACCCATACGAGCCTCTCCTGATCCTATATCTCGTAAGGTAACAAACCCTGCGGGTTGCCCATTATCTCCATTTACCAGCAAACATTGATGATCAAATGTCCCCAATACCGCTTTTTCCACCCAAGTCGCGTAGAAACGACCACTATCTTGCGGTTGATACCACGGGGTTCGAAAACGACTCAACGGAAATACGTTAGAAGCTACCTCCTTCAACATCGGGATATCTCGCCGCTCAGCCGAAAGCAACTTACTCTCAGAGTTGTCGTTATTAGCATTTTCTATGCCAATTATTAAGGAAAGGTCTACTTCCCCTTCCACTAACGAAAAGCCTACAGTTGATAATCCATCAATAAGATCCAATCGCTGTGCAGGTACTTTAGCTTGCACTAAAGCATACGGCTCTAACTGAGATGAGGTTAGCAGACCGGCATCAGGCGTGAAATCAAGGCGAGCGGTGGACAACCCAAAATAGTGGCTATCCCACTCTAATGATTCAATATTGGCGCGCACGGACATGGAGCAGATCCAGCAGATATTGACCATAACCAGTTTTTGACAAGGATTTTACTGTTTCTCTTAACTGTACATCATCCAGCCAACCATTACGCCAGGCGATCTCTTCAAGACAGGCAATCTTAAAACCCTGACGTTTCTCAACGGTCTGCACAAAAGTGCTGGCCTCAATCAGGCTGTCATGAGTGCCAGTATCCAACCAGGCAAAACCACGCCCTAACAACTCAATGTTTAGTTCACCACGTTCCAAATACATCTGGTTAATACTGGTAATCTCTAGTTCACCCCTGGCAGAAGGCTTGACCTGCTTGGCAAAATCTACCACTTGATTATCGTAGAAATAGAGACCCGTTACCGCCCAGTTGGATTTTGGCTTTTCTGGTTTTTCTTCAATGGAAAGAACGCGGAACGCGTCATCAAATTCCACCACCCCAAATCGTTCAGGATCCATCACTTGATAACCAAAAACAGTCGCCCCTTTTCCACGGGAAACAACATTCTTCAGTTTTGGGCTAAATCCTTGTCCAAAGTAGATATTGTCTCCCAATACCAAGCAGCAAGGCCCGCCGTTAATGAACTCCTCACCAATCAAAAATGCCTGAGCTAAACCATCCGGTGATGGCTGTTCTTTATAGCTCAAGTGAATACCAAATCTGCTACCATCACCTAACAGCCGACGGAAAGAAGGTAAATCTTCTGGCGTAGAGATAATGAGAATATCACGTATCCCTGCTAGCATGAGTACTGACAAAGGATAGTAAATCATCGGCTTATCATAAATTGGCAGTAGTTGTTTGGAAACACCTTGTGTTATCGGATGCAACCGAGTTCCCGATCCACCTGCCAGAATGATCCCTTTCATATTTACTGCCCCCATCGTCATTCAGTTTTTACCTAATCCAAGACGCTCACCGGCATAAGAACCATCTTGAACCTTACGCCACCAGTTTTCATTTTCCAAATACCATTGAACTGTTTTACGAATACCTGATTCAAATGTCTCTTGTGGTCTCCAGCCTAGCTCACGTTCAACTTTCGCCGCATCAATAGCATAACGCATATCATGGCCTGGGCGATCTGCAACATAAGTAATCAAATCTCGATAATAAGCAATGCCCGCGGGTTTCTCAGGACAAAATTCTTCCAGAAGCTCACAAATTGAACAAACCACATCAATATTTTTGCGTTCATTATGACCTCCAATATTGTAGGTTTTGCCCGGTTCAGCTTCTGTCACAACCAAATAGAGCGCTCTGGCATGGTCTTCCACATACAACCAATCGCGAATTTGTTTCCCTTCACCATATACCGGTAAAGATTTTCCTGCTAATGCATTTAAGATCATCAGTGGGATCAGTTTTTCCGGGAAATGGTAAGGACCATAGTTATTTGAACAATTGGTGATAATGACCGGTAAACCATAAGTCCGGTACCATGCTCTTACCAAATGATCGCTGGATGCTTTGGACGCCGAATATGGGCTACTTGGCGCATAAGGTGTTGTTTCGGTAAAGAAGCCCTCCTCACCATGTAAATCACCATACACTTCATCTGTTGAAATGTGGTGAAAACGGAAAACAGCTTGCTTCTCTTCACTAAGTTTCTGCCAGAAAGCACGCGCAGCTTCCAACAAAGTATAAGTACCCACAATGTTGGTTTCGATAAATGCCGCAGGGCCATCAATAGAGCGATCCACATGGCTTTCTGCCGCCAAATGCATTACACAATCCGGCTGATATTGTTCAAAGACCCGATTCAGCGCTCCGCGTTGACAGATATCAACCTGTTCAAACGCATAACGAGGGCTATCCGCAACCGGGGCAAGAGACGCCAGATTACCGGCATAAGTCAGGCTATCAACTACAACCACGCTGTCTTCTGTATTATGAATGATATGCCGTACAACAGCGGAACCAATAAAACCTGCACCACCTGTGATTAGAATACGTCTCAACGCCAGACTCCTTTTGTATCCACAATCCATTTCTGTTTAATTTCATGACTATTTACAGCTTTAAACTGATTATGATCTACCAGCATCAACAGAATATCTGCTTCTTCCAGCGCTTTTTCCAGATTAACTAATCGAGTTATTTCCTTTAAGGGAGCGGGTAATTCATGAATATGAGGCTCTACCGCCAGCGTTTCACCTGCATGCCATTGCGCAATCATACCGGTGATATGTGCTGCTGGACTCTCACGCAAATCATCAATATTTGGTTTAAATGCCAAACCAAAACAGGCAATTCTCACTTCGCTTGCACGTTTTCCACTTTCAGCCAAACAATCCGCAACAGCCGCTTTTACTTGATCCACAACCCACAATGGCTTGTCATCATTAATCATACGTGCTGTATGAATAAGGCGTGATTGTTTCGGGTTTTGAGAAACAATGAACCACGGATCAACAGCAATACAATGACCACCCACGCCAGGACCTGGTTGGAGAATATTTACACGCGGGTGGCGATTTGCCAAACTAATCAGTTCCCACACGTTGATACCTTGATCAACACAAATCAGGGAAAGTTCGTTGGCGAATGCAATGTTTACATCTCGAAAACTGTTTTCTGTCAGCTTACACATTTCTGCCGTTCTTGAATTAGTGACAACACATTCACCTTCAAGGAAAATTTTATACAGCTCACTAGCTCTGGTTGAAGATTTTGACGTCATACCACCAACAACACGGTCATTCTTAATTAATTCAACCATCACTTGCCCTGGTAACACACGTTCAGGACAGTAAGCGATATCAATATCAGACCCCTCTCCCATCTGTTGCGGGAACGTTAAATCAGGGCGCGCTGCTGCTAACCATTCGGCCATCTGCTCCGTCGCGCCTACTGGTGAGGTAGATTCTAAAATAACCAGATCACCTTTTTTCAGCACCGACGCGACAGATTCGGCTGCGGAACGGACATACGTCATATCCGGCTCATGATCGCCTTTAAAAGGCGTCGGAACCGCTATCAGAAAAGCATCTGCGGGTAACGGAGCAACCACCGCTTTCAGGTAACCGCCTTCTACGGCAACTTTCACCACTTTGTCTAGATCCGGTTCTACAATATGAATTTCACCACGGTTGATGGTTTCTACCGCATGCTGATTAACATCCACGCCAATGACTTTCTTATTACGGGATGCAAACGCTGCCGCCGTTGGCAAACCAATATAGCCAAGACCAATAACAGAAATAGTTTCAAAGCTCATAGTGTCACCTGATTTTTTTCAAAGCGTCGAGAATACGTTGACAGGCATCGCCATCCCCGTAAGGATTATGAGCGCGGCTCATTCGCTGATAGGCAGCATCGTCTGTCAACAATCGAGTCACCTCTTCCACGATAGTTCTTGTTTCCGTCCCGACCAAACGTACCGTTCCAGCATCAACTGCCTCTGGCCGTTCAGTAGTATTACGCATTACCAATACCGGTTTTCCTAAAGAAGGCGCTTCTTCCTGAATGCCGCCGGAATCCGTCAGGATCATATAGGCATGGTTCATGAGATAAACAAATGGCAAGTAGTCCTGTGGTTTGATGAGAATAACGTTATCAATATCATGCAAAATGCGCTTTACTGGCTCACTGACATTCGGGTTGAGATGAACCGGATAGACTACTTGCACATCTGGATGAGCACGGGCTATCTGTGCCAAAGCTTCACAAATTCGCTCAAATCCGCCACCAAAACTTTCACGACGATGCCCTGTCACCAGAATCATTTTTTTATTAGTATCAATAAACGGGTAGTGCTTCGCTAGCTTACTCCGCATAGCCTCGTCATTCATTATTCGATCGCGTACCCACAACAACGCATCAATCACTGTATTTCCGGTGACAAAAACCCGATTATCTGCAATTGATTCTTTCAATAAATTATTGTGAGAATTTTCTGTCGGAGCAAAATGATACATTGCCAGATGTCCAGCAATCTTACGGTTTGCCTCTTCCGGCCAAGGGGAATAAAGATCACCCGTTCTTAATCCAGCTTCAATGTGACCAACAGGGATACGTTGGTAGAACGCAGCCAAACTGGTTGCCATCGTTGTTGTTGTATCTCCGTGAACCAATACAACATCAGGCTTAAATTCTGCTAAAACGGGCTTCAATCCTTCCAAAATACGGCAGGTAATATCCGTTAGATCTTGCCCTGATTTCATAATATTGAGATCAAAATCGGGAGTAATCTCAAAAAGATGTAACACCTGATCCAACATTTCCCGATGTTGGGCGGTGACACATACTTTCGCTTCGAAGGCTTCATCCTTTGCCAATGCGTGTACTAGCGGAGCCATCTTGATAGCCTCCGGCCGAGTACCAAACACAGTCAACACTTTCACAGTGACTCTCTTATAGTCAGTAACTTGCAGATTTCCCTGCAAACAATACTCTGAATGCTATTTACTTCTGCTACTGGAGTTGCAGAAAATATCCTTCAGAAGCAGTTATTCCTAATGATTATCTGATTATTTACGCGAACATCTAACCAATGCCACGCCGGCTCCCACTAAAGCACCAACTGCTCCCCACATGATCATCAGGAACATTCTGCGAGGACTGTCTCTGGTAACAGGTTCCTCTGGTGTTCTCAAATAGCGATAAGCCTGGAATTGATCCTGTAATGTTGGATGAATATTCAACGCTGCTAACATTGCAATATTCTGGTCATAGTCCACATCATACTTAGGCCCTATTGCTGCCAAAGTCTCAAGTTGAGCCTGTAACAACGGCACCCCTAACATAAACATTTTTGAATCGGGCAATTGATCCACTGGCGTATCCGTTTGATTGCGCTGAATCCCTTGTTTTTCCGCAATTTTCAGGGACTGCTGTAATACATTCATTTCACGGTTATAAACCGCTTTAGCGACCATTTCTTGGCGCTTAACCAGTGCATCCATAGATTGGGCACGGGTAACCCATGCGCCTTTTACTTCATCATTTAAATGGGTACTAGCACGACTATTGGCAAAAGCAATGTACTGGCGCAGGAGTTGATTTGCTTGTCTAGAAGACTCAGCAATCAGTTTAATGCTGTCATTCAGCATTTTTTTATCATCATGAGGAATAAATTGAATATTATTGACTAATTCATCTAATAAGGCCGCATCGGCTCTGACATCGCCTTCCTGATGCTGCTTGTAATAATCAGATTTCAACCAAAATTCACGGCGAGTATCATATGCGGCAACCTGAGTGATGAACTCCTTATAGGCTTCTTCTGGAATAGACGGTAACTGAGTTTCCAGTGAAATGTTAATGTGAGTATCCAGATTGCGCAAAAACTGCTGCTGAGAGTAATAACTTCCCAACTGATTAGTCGTAGGCAGATCAGTGATTGCAGTGGCACTCCATTTTTGTTGCATTAGATAAGATGCCCCTAGCGCCGCGGTTGCAAAAATTATTGCCAGTACAACGATCCATACCTTTCCATGCCATAGCGCACTGCACAAGGCTCTGATATCCAGCTCATGCTCCAGAGCTTGTTCATCCTGAATAGATTTCGTTTCTGATTTTATCACTGCACAGAACCTCTGCTGATAATAGATGTTTAATGGTTAGCTGAACGGCGCATACGACGCTTTTGCCGTTTAATGAAACGAGCTACCTTCCATACACGCTTGAGGCAATAGCCATACAACACAAATGCAAGCAAGAACAGTGCCAACATTATCCACTCAGGCACAAATTCCAGCCATTCTCCAGTAATGCCGACAGCGGCTAATAAAGTGGCAGCAACAGTGATTAAAATAAAAGCCTGACACGATGAGAATCCAGACCGCATAACTAGGTGGTGAATATGTTGCCTGTCAGGAGAAAATGGACTCATTCCTTTCCGTAACCGACGGTACATAATAGCAACCATATCCATTAATGGAATGGCAACAATCCACAACGCAGTAACTGGATTAACAGGATGCTCATTCCCCTGAGTAGATTCAATGAGCAGCCAGATAATGGTAAAACCAATCAGTGTACTGCCCGCATCCCCCATAAACACTTTGAAACGTTGGCTTAATAAACCAAGATTAAGAACAATATAAGGGAGAATGGCAGCAATAAATGCAAAACACCATAATGCTAGCGCCGTATTACCACTTTGATACAGTAAGATCCCCAAAGCACCGAAGGAGACACAGGATAATCCGCCTAATAATCCATCTATCCCATCAACCATATTGAATGCATTGATAGCAGCCCAGACAGCAAATAGTGTCACAACATAACTAAATGGTCCAAGTGTCATGTCCCAAGGGCCAAAAGCATAACCAAGACTATCTAATTTCAGACCAGCAAAATACATCATCGCAATACCAACCAGAGCTTGGATGGTTGCCCGGACCTTAACGCTGATATCAAAACGGTCATCCAATGCGCCGACAAATACTAATACACCAGCACAAACTAAATATAACCACTTGTGAGGAATAAATTCTTTCGTGATAACAAAAGCAAAACAGATGCCAACAAATATTGATATTCCTCCAACCAGAGGCACTAACCCCTGATGACACTTACGATAATTGGGCTTATCAACAAGGCCAACTTTCTTTGCTATTTTGCGAGCCATAAACAAAAACGCAAAAGAAAACAGAAAAACATAAAAAATTTCAATATTCATGCTGAGAATATTCACGATGATAACTCTCTGTAAAAAGTAAACACACCCTGGTCATTTATCAACCGAAAGCATGTGATTTTCTAGCCAAAATCTACCCTCACGAGCGCCTTAGCTGACGAAAACACTGCTTATATGAAAAAATTAATGGCCCTTATGCTCTTACATCATTCTTTTAATATTTATTTCAAATATACCCGTCATCTTTCAAGTTGCCTCTTTGTTGGCTGCACTCGCTCACCCCGGTCACATAGTTTGCTATGCTCCCGGGGATTCGCTCCCTTGCCGTCGCGATGCATCTTGAAATCCATAAGGTATATATAGCAACATATACAGCTTGCAAAATACATGCCATATATAGCTATAACGTGCGGTGAATACAAAAAACGCCACGAAACTGTGGCGCTTAAAATGATCATGAACTGAGTTAAAAACTATGAACGTTTCATCATGTCAAAGAAATCGTCATTCGTTTTGCTCATAGCCAGTTTGTTGATAAGGAATTCCATCGCATCAATTTCGCCCATCGGATGAATAATTTTGCGCAGAATCCACATTTTCTGTAGCTCTTCAGAGGTAGTGAGTAGCTCTTCTTTACGTGTACCAGAACGGTTGTAATCGATAGCTGGGAAGACGCGTTTTTCAGCAATTTTACGGGAGAGATGCAGTTCCATGTTACCTGTACCTTTAAACTCTTCGTAAATCACTTCATCCATCTTGGAACCCGTATCCACCAACGCAGTCGCAATAATGGTCAAGCTTCCGCCCTCTTCCACATTACGCGCAGCACCGAAGAAACGTTTCGGACGATGTAATGCGTTAGCATCCACACCACCAGTCAATACCTTACCGGATGCAGGAACAACAGTGTTATAGGCACGCGCTAAACGAGTAATAGAGTCAAGCAGGATAATCACGTCTTTTTTGTGTTCAACCAGACGTTTTGCTTTCTCAATAACCATCTCTGCCACCTGAACGTGACGAGAAGCTGGCTCATCAAAAGTAGAAGCAATAACCTCACCTTTTACCAAGCGTTGCATTTCAGTGACTTCTTCTGGACGTTCATCAATCAGAAGTACCATCAATACACAGTCTGGATGATTGTGAGCAATGTTAGCAGCAATATTTTGCAGCAACATCGTCTTACCCGCTTTTGGTGGCGCGACGATCAGACCACGTTGTCCACGGCCAATCGGTGCAGCCAGATCCAGTACGCGTGCTGTCAGATCCTCAGTGGAACCATTACCACGTTCCATACGCAGGCGGCTATTAGCATGCAGCGGGGTTAAGTTTTCAAAAAGAATTTTACTGCGGGCATTTTCTGGTTTGTCAAAATTAACTTCGTTAACCTTCAACAGGGCAAAATAGCGTTCACCTTCTTTAGGTGGACGAATTTTACCTGAAATTGTGTCACCGGTGCGGAGGTTAAAACGACGGATTTGGCTGGGAGAAACGTAGATATCATCGGGGCCGGCAAGGTAGGAGCTGTCTGCTGAACGGAGGAATCCAAAGCCATCCTGCAATATCTCCAGCACGCCATCACCGAAGATATCTTCCCCACTTTTCGCATGCTGCTTAAGGATAGAGAAGATAATATCTTGTTTACGCATACGGGCTAGATTTTCCAGCCCCATATTTTCGCCGAGTGTAATCAGTTCAGATACCGGCGTATTCTTTAATTCGGTAAGATTCATAATGGTGGGTTCTTAAACTCGGGGTATATCTCGAACTATGAACGTGAATAGTATGGCAGCGTCATCGATCGGTGCCTGTTTATTTTGTACAAAAACAAATCAGACCTTTAATACATTATTCATATAAAAAGGTAATAATTTGAAGTACTAAGATTGTGCTCAAATAAGACTGACAGGCTGTCAAAAACGCTGTTGAGATAATGCTGAAACATTACTGATTTCTATAAAAACTATCTCAACGTAACAAGCTATACGCCAGATTATTCCCGTATAACCCATTGGATATTTTAGACTATCCAGAGATAACAGACTTATCAGACACTACAGATTATTCAGTATGCAACATACTTCTAACATGATGTATGTGATACAAGCAGTGGCGCTAACTTATCACGCTTCTTTACGGACGTCTAGCGGCCAATGAAATAAATAATAATATACGCTAAACGCCCGGCATTAATGTGAGCTCACTTCAATCAGAGATTAGCATCCAAAAATTCTTTCAATTGAGTTTTTGACAGTGCTCCCACTTTCGTAGCAGCAACCTGACCATCTTTAAACAACAACAGTGTAGGAATACCACGGATACCATACTTAGGAGCGGTTACCGGGTTGTCATCAATGTTCAATTTAGCAATAGTCAGTTTGCCCGAATATTCTGGGGCAATTTCATCTAAAATAGGTGCAATCATTTTACATGGTCCACACCAGGCAGCCCAAAAATCGACAAGAACTGGACCTACTGCATTAAGAACGTCAGTATCAAAGCTAGCATCACTCAAATGAATAATTTTGTCGCTCATTTTTTACTCCAAAGAATAATTTTTTACCATGCTAGTGTAACATTACTGATATAAGGTTGCCTTTATTTCAGCGGATACACTTTCGTAAGACAATGGTTAACTGATATTCTACCACACTATGAGTAAAACACACTTGACAGAAAAGAAGTTTTCCGACTTCGCCTTGCACCCCAAGGTTATAGAAGCTCTTGATAATAAGGGATTTTCTAATTGTACACCGATACAAGCACTGACATTGCCTTTCACTGTCGAAGGTCGTGATGTCGCGGGGCAAGCGCAAACCGGTACGGGGAAGACGCTAGCATTTTTAGCGTCTGCTTTTCATTATTTACTGACTCATCCCGCAGCGGAGGAGCGTCAAACCAATCAGCCAAGAGCGCTGATTATGGCTCCTACCCGCGAGCTCGCTGTACAGATTCATTCTGATGCAGAAGATCTGGCACAGGCAACAGGTCTAAAGATGGGTCTTGCCTACGGCGGTGATGGTTACGACAAACAGCTGAAAATACTGGAATCCGGAGTTGACATCCTTATCGGCACTACCGGACGTCTGATCGACTATACCAAACAGGGGCACATTAATCTGAATGTGGTCCAAGTTGTGGTTCTTGATGAAGCTGATCGCATGTACGATCTCGGTTTTATCAAAGACATCCGCTGGCTATTCCGTCGGATGCCACCAGCAAACGAACGTATGAACCTACTGTTTTCTGCCACACTCTCTTACCGAGTCCGAGAACTGGCATTTGAGCAAATGAATCATGCAGAATATATCGAGGTAGAACCGTTACAGAAAACGGGACACCGTATACGCGAAGAGCTGTTTTATCCTTCTAATGAAGAAAAGATGCGCCTGCTTCAAACATTATTGGAAGAAGAGTGGCCTGATCGATGCATTATTTTCGCCAATACCAAATATCGCTGTGAAGATATCTGGGCGCATCTGGCTGCTGACGGACATCGAGTTGGGTTACTAACCGGTGATGTAGCACAAAAAAAACGGTTACGCATTCTGGAAGAATTCAGCAACGGCAATATTGATATTCTGGTTGCAACTGATGTCGCAGCCCGTGGATTGCACATTCCTTCAGTCACTCATGTTCTTAATTATGACTTACCAGACGACTGCGAGGATTATGTTCACCGCATTGGCCGTACTGGTCGTGCAGGTGAAAGTGGTCATTCGATCAGCCTGGCCTGTGAAGAATATGCACTAAACCTGCCAGCGATTGAAGATTATATTCAACACCCTATCCCGGTCAGCAAATATAACAGTCAAGCCTTGCTGAAAGATTTACCGGCACCTAAACGCCGACATCGTTCACGTTCAGGAAACCATCAGCGCCGTAACAATTTGTCGCATCGTAATAATACACCACGTAATAACCGTAAACGTTCAGGCTGAAAATGATGCTGAGTTCTTCTTCGCTCTATGCGGCTATCGACCTGGGTTCAAACAGTTTTCATATGCTGGTTGTGCGTGAAGTATCCGGCAGTATGCAAATACTGGCACGAATCAAACGTAAAGTCAGGCTGGCCGCCGGATTAGATAAAAATAACTGCTTATCTCAACAGGCAATGGAGAGAGGCTGGCAATGTCTCAGGATTTTTTCTGAACGCTTACAGGATATACCTCCATCACAAATCCGCGTTGTTGCTACGGCAACTTTACGCATCGCTGAAAATTCAGACGCATTTGTGAAAAAAGCATCAGAAATCCTTGATTGTCCGGTTAAGGTAATCAGTGGCGAAGATGAAGCTCGGCTTATTTATCAAGGCGTTGCCCATACAACTGGCGGCCCTGAAAAACGTCTGGTTGTGGATATTGGTGGTGCAAGTACAGAACTGGTTACGGGGAATGGGGCAAAAGCCTCTCAGTTATCCAGCCTAAGTATGGGTTGTGTTACCTGGCTTGAAGGCTACTTTAATGACCGTAGCCTGACGGAAGAAAATTTCGCCAAAGCCGAAGCTGCCGCACATGAAACATTGAAACCCATTGCCCCAAAACTTATCGAACAAGGCTGGCAGACTTGTGTAGGCGCTTCCGGTACCGTTCAGGCTCTGCAAGAAATCATGATTGCTCAAGGTATGGATGAACTGATCACTTTGCCGAAACTTCAAGAGCTCAAACATAAAGCGATTGAATGCGGTAAGCTGGAAGAGCTGGAAATAGAAGGATTGACGCTGGAACGGGCTTTGGTTTTCCCAAGTGGCCTTGCTATCCTGATAGCGATTTTCCAGGCATTAAATATTGAAAGTATGATCCTTGCGGGCGGCGCTTTACGGGAAGGTCTTGTTTACGGCATGCTGGATTTACCAATAGAACCAGACATTCGTACCAGAACACTACGTAATATACAGCGACGTTTTCAGCTAGACGTTGAACAGTCTCAACGGGTCAAACAATTGGCTGAACACTTCCTACAACAGGTTGCTAAACCTTGGGAGCTTGATAGCCGATGTCATGAATTATTACAAAGTGCCTGTCTGATACATGAAATTGGCCTAAGTATTGATTTCCATCAAGCTCCATCACATGCGGCCTATCTGATCAATTATCTCGCTCTCCCCGGCTATACGCCTGCACAGAAAAAACTCTTAGCCACATTGCTAAAGAACCAGAGTGGCCCTATTGATTTGTTTTCCTTTAATCAACAAAACGCCTTACCTCTGATACAAGCTCAACGTTTATGTCGTTTGTTGCGGTTAGCTATCATCTTCGCCAACCGTCGTCGAGATGACACGCTCCCTGCTCTACGTTTAAAAGTGAGTGATGAAGCGTTAACAATAACGTTACCTCATGTGAATGGCTGGCTAATGCAACACCCTCTGAGGGCAGAGTCTTTACAGCAAGAAATCCAGTGGCAAAGCCATGCTCAATGGTCACTTGTTTTAGGCGAGCAGGACACTCAAACCTGAATAATATCACTTTCCCTGTATCTCTGTGATACAGGGAATCTCCAACATATTTACGACTTATTTTTTTGTCCAAGCCCTAAACGCGATTTGATATCCGCAATACGCGATTGCCCTTTTTGCATTCTTTCTTCGGCAGTCACTATTTTTTTATCTTGTGGCCAATGTAAGTCATCCTGTGGCAACTCATGCAAAAAACGACTTGGTTCTGGACGGATTAACTCGCCATATTGACGACGCTCTTTACATAAAGTAAAAAATAACTCCCGTTGAGCGCGGGTGATCCCTACATAAGCCAGTCGTCGCTCTTCATCAATATTTTCTTCATCAATACTGCTCTGATGAGGCAACAGCCCTTCCTCCATACCGACCAGAAATACATAGGGAAACTCCAATCCTTTGGAAGCATGTAGAGTCATCAACTGCACCTGATCAAACTCCTCACCATCTTCATCTCGCTCCAGCATATCCCGTAATGTGAAACGCGCAACCACCTGAGATAAAGTCATTGACTCGTTTAGTTCATCACCTTCCAGCATTTCACTCATCCAAGTGAATAACTGATTAATATTTTTCATCCGCATTTCAGCCGCTTTTGGACTCGGTGATGTTTCGTACAGCCAGCTTTCATAATCCATACCATGTAGTAGATCACGCACAGCGAGCAAAGGATCTCGTTCAACCTGACGCGTTATCTCATCCATCCAGTGAGTAAAACGCTGTAATGCCGCCAAACCGCGGCCAGTTAGACTTTGTTCCAAACCAAGATCGAAACTAGCCTGATAGAGACTTTTATTACGCTGATTCGCCCACTCACCCAGTTTTTGAATGGTAGCCGCGCCAATTTCGCGTCTTGGTGTATTCACAATTCTTAGGAATGCGCTGTCATCTTCGGGATTAGTCAGCACCCGCAGATAAGCGAGCAAATCTTTAATTTCAGGGCGGGCAAAGAAAGAAGTACCACCAGAAATCCGGTAAGGAATGCGATTTTGCATCAGCATCTTTTCAAACACGCGGGATTGATGATTTCCTCGATAGAGAATAGCGTAATCTTTATATTGGGTCTTATTGATAAAATGATGTGCCATCAGCTCCCCAATAACCCTTTCCGCCTCATGCTCTTCATTATTAGCTGTAATCACTTTCAATGGATCACCATATCCCAGTTCAGAAAAAAGCCGTTTTTCAAACACGTGGGGGTTATTGGCAATCAAAATATTAGCTGCTTTCAGAATACAGCCAGAGGAACGATAGTTCTGTTCTAATTTGATCACATTAAGCTTAGGGAAATCCTCTTTCAGTAACACCAAATTTTGTGGTCTTGCACCGCGCCATGAATAGATCGACTGGTCATCATCACCCACCACCGTAAAACGAGCCCTTTGTCCCACCAACAATTTAACCAGTTGATATTGACTGGTATTGGTGTCCTGATATTCATCTACCAACAGATAACGGATACGGTTTTGCCAACGCTCCCTGACTTCTTCATCACGCTGCATTAGCAAAGTCGGTTTGGTAATCAAATCGTCAAAATCCAATACATTACAGCTCGCCAGATGTAAATCATAACGGCGATAACATTCAGCAAACTGATGCTCCTGAGCAGAACGGGCTAATGCCAAAACTTGCTGTGGAGAAAGCAGATCATTTTTCCAGTTTGAAATGGTAGAGATCAATTTTTGTAATAGATCTTTATCTTCCTCCAGTAAATCGGCTGTTAAATCTTTCAACAGAGCCATCTGGTCCTGATCATCAAACAACGAGAAATTGCTTTTCATTCCTAAAGCTTTGTACTCGTGCTTAATGATTTCTAATCCCAAAGTGTGGAAAGTAGAAATCATCAGCCCCTTAGCCTCTTTGCGCCCCAGAGTTTGTGCTACACGCTCTTTCATTTCCCGTGCGGCTTTATTAGTAAACGTCACAGCGGCGATATGGCGAGGCTGATAGCCACAAGTACGGATAAGATGAGCAATTTTATTGGTGATCACTCTAGTTTTACCAGAACCCGCCCCCGCCAGGACCAGACAAGGACCGGTAACAAATTCGACAGCTTGTTGTTGGCTAGGATTTAATCGCATGGTATTTAATAAGTTATGTCAAAGCAGTACTTCAAGAGATGGAATTGTAGCAGAAAGGGGAGAAAGGAAACGCCGTTTTCTTTATGAAGGAAAAACACTCTATTAGTTGGTAAATAGCGACTTATCCCCCAAAACTTTAGCAAACGGTCTCAGAACCATATTCATTGGATTCAAAGAGGGAGGATTTCTCCCCCTTATCTTTATCAATATCAACCACCAACTGCAATACGTTTCATATCTGTCATGTAACCACGTAATACACGGCCAACAACTTCAATTGGGTGGTGACGAATAGCCTCGTTTACATCGCGCAACTGGGCGTTATCAATACCGTTATCTACAACGGGCTTACCTAAATCACCCGCCTGTAGCGAACCCATAAACTTCTCTTTCAGCAGTGGGACCGCAACATGAGAGAACAAATAGTTACCATATTCTGCTGTATCAGAAATAACGACATTCATTTCGTACAGGCGTTTACGAGAGATAGTATTCGCAATCAGCGGTAATTCATGCAGAGATTCATAATAGGCAGATTCAGCAATAATACCGGTATCAACCATAACTTCGAATGCCAGTTCAACTCCGGCTTTCACCATAGCAACCATTAAAACGCCATGATCAAAGTATTCCTGCTCACTGATTTTGCCATCATATTCAGGTGAATTCTCAAACGGAGTGTTACCCGTTTCCTCACGCCAACCTAACAGGTTCTTATCATCATTGGCCCAGTCAGCCATCATACCGGAAGAAAATTCACCAGAAATGATATCATCCATATGTTTCTGGAACAGTGGCGTCATCAGTTCTTTCAACTGCTCAGACAGCGCATACGCTCGTAATTTTGCCGGGTTAGACAGACGGTCCATCATCAGGGTGATACCACCTTGTTTCAGTGCTTCTGTGATGGTCTCCCAACCAAACTGGATCAATTTTCCTGCATAACCCGGCTCAGCGCCATCTGCCACCAGTTTGTCATAACACAGCAGTGAACCCGCCTGTAACATACCGCACAGAATAGTTTGCTCACCCATCAGGTCAGATTTCACTTCAGCCACGAAAGAAGATTCCAGAACACCGGCGCGATGCGCTCCCGTTGCCGCAGCCCATGCCTTAGCGATTGCCATGCCTTCACCTTTCGGATCGTTTTCCGGGTGAACTGCGATCAAAGTAGGCACACCAAAACCCCGTTTATATTCTTCACGCACTTCGGTGCCAGGACACTTAGGCGCGACCATCACCACAGTGATGTCTTTACGGATTTGTTCACCGACTTCAACAATATTTAAGCCGTGAGAATAACCCAGTGCAGCGCCTTCTTTCATCAACGGTTGAACTGCGCGAACAACAGAAGAGTGTTGCTTATCTGGCGTCAGGTTAATCACCAAATCAGCCTGCGGTATTAACTCTTCATAAGTACCGACTTGGAAACCATTTTCCGTTGCTTTACGCCATGAAGCGCGTTTTTCTTCAATGGCCTCTTTACGTAGGGCATAAGCGATATCCAGACCGGAGTCACGCATATTCAGGCCCTGATTCAGCCCCTGCGCTCCACAACCGACGATAATCACTTTTTTATCTTTTAAATATCCTGTCTCATCAACAAACTCTTCCCGCGCCATAAAACGACATTTACCTAACTGCCCCAACTGCTGACGCAAATTCAGCGTATTAAAATAATTAGCCATTAGTGACTCCGTTATCATGTTGTGCTCAGCGATGAAGTGCTGCGACTATTTTTTAGATTTCCTCACCCTGTGAGGCGTTTATATATTTTCAATATATGACATGAAAGCCATTGCTTAAATTGATATATTAACAATACTATATTGCATTTTGTGCAATACAGACTATTAGATAGAAGAAGGAGAATGGGCTATGGATATACGTGATCTCAAACTGTTTCTACATCTGGCTGAAAGCTGCCATTTTGGCCGCACAGCAAAAGCAATGCATGTCAGTCCATCCACATTATCCCGCCAAATTCAACGTATTGAAGATATTTTGGGACATCCATTATTTTTACGGGATAATCGCACCGTAAAACTGACCTTTGCCGGCGAGCAATTTAAACAATTTGCCCAACAGACACTGTTACAATACCAGCAACTAAAACATTCATTGAATCAACAAAGCCCATCTCTAAGTGGCGAGTTACGTCTGTTTTGTTCGGTCACCGCGGCCTACAGTCACTTACCACAGCTCCTAGACCGTTTTCGTGCAGAACATCCTATGGTTGAAATCAAACTCACCACAGGTGATGCCGCAGATGCGGTCAATAAGATACAGTCTAATGATGCCGATTTAGGCATCGCCGGTAAGCCGGAAAAACTACCAGATAATGTCAGCTTCACCAAAATCGGTGAAGTCCCACTGGTACTGATCGCGCCTTCCCTCCCTTGCGCTGTACGAGCACTTGTAATACAAAAGTCCCCTGACTGGAATAGCATTCCCTTCATTTTGCCGGAACACGGCCCTTCACGTAAGCGCATTGAGCACTGGTTCCGTCACCATAAAATTATCAACCCATCGATTTACGCGACCGTGTCCGGTCATGAAGCCATTGTTTCTATGGTTGCACTGGGTTGTGGAGTGGCATTAATTCCCAATGTCGTTGTAGAAAACAGCCCTGAACCGGTACGCAGTCGCATATCTTTATTGGGCAATATTTCTCTAGTAGAGCCGTTTGAGTTGGGTATGTGCGTACAAAGAAAACGGCTTAATGAACCCTTGATTAAAGCGTTTTGGGGATTGTTATAACAAACTGGACTAACAGGTCTTTTTATTCATGACAAACCTGATGCAACTTATTTTCGGTATTATGCCAACATACTTATAATTTATGTGGCCTAATTCACAAAGAACATAAAAATATAACCATATTGTTCTCATGATAATATGTTTAATATAAGTTATAACCAATCAAAATAATTATATGAAAATATTGGCTCCTCATTAAATTTTTGGTCATTAATTATGTCACTAAAGAAAATACTTTTAATTATATCAAGTGGATAGTAGCTATTTAACATTGATAAATTCAGATATTGTTAAGATTGGCCAGCAAAAAATTAATATTCCACCCGCGATAAACAGAGTGGAAAATAATTCTCTATGCCATGTCATAACGATATTTCCCAATAGTGAAATTATTTTTTCCTAGATACCATAGGAGGTAACCTCATAATAATTATTTAATAGTATTTAGATGATATAGTAACTAATAATAATTATTTAATAAGTTAATATAATTTAATTAAAAAATAACATCAAGTTTTTATAATAATTAAATAAAACAATTAGTTCAAATACACACAACAATTTAATAAAGGACACCATCATGTTACACAAAATAGACAAATCACCGTATTTTATTAAATTCTATAAATTCCATCTACAAGATCTCGTTTTTTCTTATAATATGCAAACAGAATGGCATCATCATCCTTGTATCCAATTAAGTGTGTCACCACATAATTCACTCATGAGGATTGATACCGAAAATGAATCGAGACAGGCACATGGGTTCATTATTTCTTCTAATATTAAGCATAAATTACACTCGGAAGGGCAACTCTGTTTTAATTTACTGATAGATCTAGCCAACCCGCTATGTCATTTATTACTACATCAGATGAGAGGCTCAGATATAATATATTTAAATCAAGAATCATCTGGTTTGATAGCAAACTATTTTACTCATTGTTTACAATCAGAAACCTCTCCAGATATTTTCATCTTAAATAACCTTTTAGGTAAAATAGAAGATTGCCATTGTTATCAGGATAAACGAATCATGAAAGCAGCCTCTCTTATTACTGAATTACCGGTTAAATGTATATCTTCTCGTGAAATATCAAATCAACTCTATTTATCCGAAAGTCGATTCTTACATCTCTTTAGAGAGAAAATGGGAACTAATTTCCGCAGTTATCTATTATGGAAACGTCTGCATCATGCTATTGATGAGATACACTCATCAGATTCACTGACTTTATTAGCGTGTAATAGCGGATTTTCCGATGGCGCACACTTCAGTCGTACCTGTATGACGCTATATGGATTAAGGCCCTCTGAATTAAAACATGCCAGTAAGAACAGAATTCAACAAGCACAACAAAAATATTTCAATTTATCATCAACATTAACAGGTTTAAATTTTACAAAGAAAAATATCTGTGTTATGAATAAATAGTATTTTTGATAAATTACCTAAAATAAATAATTTCTATTTATAACCGTTATTATCAAAGCCAATATGTTAGAGATTCTGTATCATTTTATTCCTAATAGAACATTGACTATATTATGCACTCTTAGTAATGATACAGAATTCAGAACAACACCATAAAAATACTACCCAATAAACCCTCAATCCACGACAAATAAAATATACCCGTTATCCTTCAAGTTGCCTCTTTGTTGGCTGCACTCGCTCACCCCGGTCACATAGTTTCCTATGCTCCCGGGGATTCACGCCCTTGCCGTCGCGATGCATCTTGAAATCCATAGGGTATATACAGAGTAAAATATCACTATTCTGTATTAATCATTCATTTTAATGGTACATGCTCTTTCAGGTAATTTTCTACCCATTTAGCGACCCGACAAGTGTCTTTATAAGCCCCTAACATCAATTCAGAACCACGGCTACTCAACCATTTCCGCCCAACGATAAATAACCCAGGATAAGGGGTTTTCCCACCTTCTGCATGACCATTTTTACAAACGAATCCATTAGCATCCGCAGCACCGGGAAGCGTTAACCATGCCGTATCATCTTTATACCCCAAACACCAGATAACCGTATCCACCTCATATTGATTGCCGGACGAATCACATAATTTATTGTCTTTTATATCAACTAACCTATTCGCTATTTTTATATCCAAAGCAGCTAATCGATAGTTTTTCAGATTGCCACAAGGGATAGGATTACGCCGCCGCATAATTTTCCCGACCAAACTGTAATAATTAGCAAATAACAGACCACTTTTGCTTAACCACCAAAAGATATCTTTGCCCAGTATTCTATTAGGTAAGAGAGGACGGGAGGAGCCACAAAATAATGTCACCTTCGCAGTTGCTGCCAAATCTTTAGCAATCTGACGACCACTCGCACCATCACCAACGATAGCAACCCGGCTGCCCGTTTTAATTTGCTTAGGTTCCCGATATTGATCTGCTGCAATTTGTTGTATATCGGTAGAAAACCGTTCAGCAAGCGCCGGAATATCAACTAATTGATTAGCCCCTGTTGCATTAACCAAACAAGGCGCATGAAATACTTTTCCATCTTTTGTTTTAACGCGATAGCCATCTGTATCATGTTTCACCTCAACCACTTCGGTTTGAGTATGTATCGCAAGGTTATGATGTGAAGCATAGCGCTCAAGATAATCAGCGACTTCATTTTTATCTGGATAACCTTCTTTAATTCCAGGAAACGGTAAGCCATGAAGTTGAGTCATACCGCGTGAAGTGAATAATAGCATATTATCTGGACGCCTGCGCCACACATCACCAATACGCGCCTCCCGCTCTAATATGCAGACATTAATATTCTTAGCCGCAAGGATGGCAGCTAAACTTAACCCGGCTTGACCGGCACCCACAATTAAGCAATCCATTTTCATCATGCGTACTCGTTTTTTAATTTAGCATTTATTTATATTTTATTTCTATCATTATCCCAATCTTAGGACAATGAAAAACTTTACAAAAGAACACTCAATAGATCAAAAAACAACGAACTTCACAAAAATATAAAAGACAATTAAAAAATTTACTTGAATTAACTGGTCATATTCGCACTAAAGTGAATATTTTGAATAAACCAGCTATTTTTAGCATAATTTTAACAATATTGACAAATCCATATAATGATCAAAGCAATAATATAGCCAATTTATTCAATAAAAATAAATTATTAATGACTATCCTTTTTGCCTACGTAACTTATGCTTTATCGCTATAACTTATAATAAGCAAAGATTAATTTATCTACTCTTTACCCTACCGGAGATGGAAAAATGGAAAATATCAAAAGTATATATGACAGTATAAAATCTCGTGGCGGAAATCCGTTGAAGTGGTTAATAGCCGATGTTGACTTTCTCTATAAGCTGTCTAAAGAAGAGCAACAAGAATTAAAAACCTGTTTGCTTAAGGACGCTTTTAATTTCCATTATCATAATAACTCTTACTACAAAGATATTTGTGAAAAACAAGGTATTAAGCCAGAAGACATCCAAAACTATAATGATTTAGTTCGCATCCCACTCATACCCGTTGCAACTTATAAATCAGCCGAAAGTCACCGTTTATTAAGCAAACCATTATCTGAAATCGAACATGAAATGCGCTCAACGGGTACCAGTGGAATTCCTAGCGTTTATCGTCGTTGCCACGATACGATGGATCATACAGTATTGGCTGTCTATTCCAATTATCGCAGTATGTTCAAAGTATCTGGCGGTGCCGGCCTATGCTTATGCCCGTCAACAGAAGATATTCCAGAAATGGCACTGGTCAAAATCTTTAATTTCCTGACAGGTTTGTTAGATACCCGACGCTATATGATTAATCAGGACCACTTCTCCCCAGAAGATGCTCTGAACCAATTAATCCAGTGGAAAGGCAAATTCACCCGGCATTTAATTGGCCCTCCATTCATGATCCATCGTTTTATTACGTTCCTAAAAGAGAATAATACCAAGCTCACTTTAGATCGCGATAGCATGGTAATTACTATGGGCGGCTGGAAACGTTTTACCGGGGATATGATCTCCCGCGGCGAATTGAATGCTGATATCGAAGAATGGATGGGCATTCCAGTTTCCCGGATACGTGATATGTATGGTCTGGTTGAAGCAAACGTTCTTGCCATCGAAGATGAATATAACCATAAGCATGTTCCTCCTTATATTCATTTCTCCGTCCGTGATCCTAACGATTTAACACGTGAATTACCTGATGGCGAAACCGGACAATTAGTGATCTTAGATCCACTCTCTGTTTCCACTCCCGGCATGTTACTGACAGAAGATTTGGTCTACTTGCGCACCGATCCTCATAAATCTTGGCGTAATTCTCAGCGAGTTCAGTTTGTTATGCGTACCGCTGCTGCTAAAGAGTTTGGTTGCTGTGCAGTCAACCTTGAGAGAAAAATGTCAGACGATGAAGGTACTTCAGCTACACCCGCTGTATAAATAGCAAGGTGGAATTATGTTTAACAACATCATTATTGACAACTTTTGCAATCCTGACTGCCAAGGGACGTTATCCGCCCCTACCATTAAACTGGCATTAGGTAACCCTGTATGCGGTGACAAGGTTGATATCGACCTGACACTGGATAACCAAGGGCGGGTAAATAATGCCTGTTTTCGTGCATGGGGATGTACCGCCTCCCTGGCAATGTCTAACCAATTTTGTCGCCATGCTAAAGGTAAGACTCTCGAAGAATTGAACACATTATCGCCTGAAGGCATAGATGCATTATTAGGCGAGTTAGAACCCGCACAGCAACACTGCCTTGATATGCTGCATAAGCTATTTGAGCAGCTAAAGGGAAAAATATGACAAGTCTATATTTCGACTACAACGCCACAACACCGCTAAGTGTTAAAGCGCAGTTGGCGATTAAAGATGCAATGTCTATTTTTGCTAATCCGTCTAGCCACTACAGCTTAAGCGGTATGGCGAAAAAGTTGCTCACTGACGCTAGAAGATCGATGGCTGCATTGATGGACACAGTCCCAGAGCAAATCCTGTTTACATCAGGGGGAACCGAAAGTAATAACCAAGCATTATCCAGCTTGTTAGCAACACTTTCCGGTTCGGATCTGTCTGCTCATCATGTTATTAGCTCTTCCATTGAGCATCCGTCTGTTCTGGCACCGTTACTCTGGTATCAACAACGCGGACTTCAGCTCACGCTGATCAATCCCGATAATCAAGGACGGATCAGTGTACAAAGTATTCAGGAAAACCTGCGGCCACAAACACGTCTGATTACATTGATGGCGATTAACAACGAAACCGGCGTGATCCAGCCCTATGAAGCGGTCGCCTCTTTAGCAAAAGAGGCCAGTGTTTATCTGCATATCGATGCAGTACAGGCTATTGGTAAGCTGCCTTTTAGCTGTGACACGCTTTCCGGCGTAACGACCGTATCTTTCTCCGGCCATAAGTTTAACGGCCCGAAAGGTATTGGCGGGCTCTACCATGCACCAGGTATTCAATTAAATCCCTTGCTACATGGTGGAGGGCAAGAACAAGGAGTACGCAGCGGCACTGAGAACACCTTAGGACTTGCTGGACTGGCAGCGGCAGCTAAAGAATCACTGAACGGCTTGCAAGGACGCTTCAATACTTACAAAACGCTCAGAACAACCTTGCTATCTCTGTTAGATCAACATCATGTTAACTACCTGATTAATGGTAATACCAATCCAGCGTTTCAGGCACCTTGGACTCTCAATTT
This sequence comes from Photorhabdus africana, assembly GCF_035181445.1. Classification (NCBI taxonomy): domain Bacteria; kingdom Pseudomonadati; phylum Pseudomonadota; class Gammaproteobacteria; order Enterobacterales; family Morganellaceae; genus Photorhabdus; species Photorhabdus africana. The sequence goes on along the minus strand of NZ_JAXBVE010000025.1, from coordinate 20,455 downwards.
AAGTTTCCCAGGTATTCGTGCTGAATCGCTAGCCAGCAGGCTAGATTTACGTCACGGCATCTCTTTATCCTTAGGATCAGCCTGTAGCAATAACAAATCAACACAACGTTCTCATGTTCTGGCTGCTATGGGGCTCCCCAATGATCGTATTGATAGTGCGGTACGCATCAGTTTCGGATATACCACAAGCCAAGATGATATTGAGATATTGGCTAGCGCTATCAAACAAGAAACATATGACTTACTTAAAATTTCAGGGAAATATTTAATCACCCAGGAATAATAGCAAAACGATATTTAAAAAACGGTGTGGCAGGAATAACGCATTTATTAATTGGTACTTATACCCCTGCACCTAAGCTCCGCCAACATTATTTAAATTTTTAGGGGACATTAATATGAAACTGTTTGAATTACTTCAATCTCAAATTACTGAATTAACTGATATCGAACCAGAAGATATTACTCTCGACACTCTACTTGATGATATTCATTTGGTGAGTCTGGATTTTGTTTCTATTCAGGTTGCTTTAAAAAGAGAAATGGGAATTCAACTAAATTTCGATAAGTTCCAGCGAGATAACACGACGACAATCGGTGATTTCGTCAATTACGTCAGTGAATTAGCAAAATAATCATCACTAATACACTAATACACTGGGATGTTATACCCAATGGATTTCAAGATGGATCGCGACGGCAAGGGAGCGAATCCCCGGGAGCATAGATAACGATGTGACCGGGGTGAGTGAGTACCGCCAACAAAGAGGCAACTTGAAAGAGGACGGGTATATACCCTATGGATTTCAAGATGCATCGCGACGGCAAGGGAGCGAATCCCCGGGAGCATAGCAAACTATGTGACCGGGGTGAGTGAGTGCAGCCAACAAAGAGGCAACTTGAAAGAGGACGGGTATAGCTGTCTATGACAATATCACAACACAGCTAACATTCATTTTTATGATGCTTTTATCTACCAATCCTATTATTTGGTTGTATTAAAAAATAAAGCATGTCACCAGGAAATGAATTTTGGAGATAATGTTTCATGAATATTCAAACAGGCTATCACCGCGTTGCCGTCACAGGCTATGGTTCTATCTGTTCGCTTGGGCAAAATACCCAAGAAATTTGGGATGCGATTCTAAACTACCGTGTAGGCTACAAAAAGGAAGACCACCCAGACGCTTCTGTCGTAGCAAAGTTTTTCGGTAATATCCCTTTTTCTCCTGATGTATCACGGTTTTCCAAAAAGTTATTAAAGAACCTGCCCAAATTCAGCAAACTTGGGCTGATTGCGGCGGATGAAGCAATCAAGATGGCATTTGGTAACGATAAAGCCGCTCTTGACGAAAATTATTCTCCTTTTGAACGCGGCGTTATTTTTGGCACTGGCTGGGGAGGAGAAGATGCAACCGTTGAAAACAGCCACTCCTATGCTGAGCAAGGCATTGCTTCACCTATGACCAATATTATGTCTATGCACAGCGTAGGGACGGCGGCGATTTCGATGAACTGGAATTTACGGGGATATCAAAATACCCCGGTTGCAGCTTGTGCAACTGGCAGTATGGCGATAGGTGATGCATTTGAACTTATCCGCAGTGGACGCACTAAAATGATGCTAGCAGGGGGCGGTGAAAGTATCAGAGATCCATTCATTGTCTGGAGTATCGACATTCTTGGGGCATTGAGTAAAGAACAGGAATCTGTCGAAAAGGCCTGCTGCCCGTTCAGTAAAGATCGTAGTGGTTTTGTTATGTCGGAGGGTGCCGCAATATTATGCCTTGAAGACTATGACAGCGCTGTTGCCAGGGGAGCCAAAATACTGGCGGAAGTGATTGGCTATGGCAATAACTCTGATGCGTCAGATATGACAGCCCCGGCACCAGATTGCAAAGGACGGGTCATGGCGATTCAGATGGCGCTGGAACAGGCCAAGCTCTCCACCTCAGACATTCACTATATTAATGCTCATGGGACATCAACCCCATTAAACGACATTAACGAAACCGATGTTCTAAAAATGAGCCTAGGCGAGCACGCTTATCGTATTCCTATTTCCAGTACAAAATCCTATACAGGCCATCTTATTGCCGGAGCAGGAGCAATTGAATCCATTTTCTGTCTCAAAGCGATAGAAACAGCAACGATTCCCGCAACGATGCACTTGAATAACCCTGATCCGCTATGCGATCTGGATTATGTCCCCAATATCCACCGAACTCACCAAGTTGTTGACATTGCTTTAAATGTTAATTACGGATTCGGTGGCACAAACTGCGCACTTATTTTCAGGAAGGCCGATAGATGAACGTTCAATTTAGCAAAAAAGATCTCAGTCAATGGGCTAAATTCTCTGGCGACTACAATCCTATCCATTTTGATGAAAAAATCGCAAGAGAAGTTGGGTTGGGTGGTATTGCAGTACACGGCATGCTGGCAATGATCCCGCTCAAAAGCGGATACGATTATCTGTCACAACTAAATCGGGAAATGGGCAGACAGTGGCACGTTAATTTACGCAATCCCGTACCTCTGGATGCCTGCTATTGCGTCAAAACTAAGCACACTAACCGGAATGGGAAAACGACCTTTAATCTACAAGACGAAACAACCAACCTGAAACCTCTGGTTGGTCACTATAGTTGTTTCGATTTTTCACAAAAAACTCGCTTTCCCGAAAAACCACGTTGCCAAGTTCCCATACAAGAGACAATAAAAAAATCCATCGAATTTAAGCATACCTTTCCGGAAATCAATGAATTCTGGATCTTTCTTGATGCTCTGATGTTTTATCTTTTTATGCAGCAAAGTGCCAAAACTGCACTAGCAACAGAATTTAAAACCTATTTTGGCAAACAAGAACATGATGAAACATGCCTCAAAGATCTCATTGTTTTGCATGTTATGCACACCGTGAGTTTCTCTCCAGCGCTACTTAATCGCCAAATCCCAGATGAAATGCCAAATATCGAATATACGATCGTACCAAAAGATACATTCGACGTTGATGGTTCGTTATACGGTACGTTGGAAATTCCGATCTGGCTGAATGGCGAAATCTCTTTAGTTGTTGAGATGAGTCTGATGGGAACAACAAAAAGAAAGTAGATTGCCAACTAAGATCTGATGAATGCGGTATTGGCAAACGGATGGCATAAATTTAGAGGAATCACTTAATGAATATCAGCACCCCTTGGGTTTTTATTTCAGGAGGATCACGTGGTATCGGCAAAGGCATAGTAAAAATGCTGGCAGCTCAACACTATCACGTGGTTTTTACCTATAAATCAAGCACAAATGAAGCGCAAATATTGTGTCAGGAAATTGAACAACAAGGTTATCGCTGTGAGGGCTATCAATGTGACGTCTCAAACGCGAAAGAAGTCACAACGTTGTCAGCAGAACTTATCTCACAATATGGCGCTCCTTATGCCATCATCAATAACGCTGGAATTACACAAGATGCATTGCTGATAAATATGAAAGAAGAAGAGTGGCATAATGTCATTTCCACCAATCTTTCTTCTGTCTATTTAGTTAATCACGCATTTCTCCCTGAAATGATGACTGCTGGAGAAGGCTGCATTATCCACATGAGCTCAGTCACTGCATTTAAAGCTAACTCAGGGCAAGTTAACTACGCTGCAACCAAAGCCGCCATGATCGGTATTACCCGTTCATTAGCTGTTGAAGTTGGCCGATTTAATGTCCGGGTCAATACCGTTGCGCCAGGCTTGATTGACACTGAAATGCTGGATCATATCCCCGCGCCACATAGGAAAAAACTGTTATCTAACATCCCATTGGGCCGCTTGGGTTCAGTAGAAGATATTGCTCTGACAATCAATTTCCTGCTCAGCCCTGGAGGACGCTACATTACCGGGCAAACATTCGTTATTGATGGAGGAATGACTGCTTGAGTCAGTTAAACAATTAACATCAATGGATTCGTAGCCCTATCCTGTGGTCATTTGTACCCAGATAAATATTCTGGGTACTGACACAAAATACCGTTAATCATTGTCAAAAAGGCAATCCAGCCTCTCTGATCAAATGCTAATAACGATAATAAATAATTTTAATATTAAATCATGCTCTTGGCGTTAAGTGCTAAATATTAGCAATTTTCATTTTATCAGATGAGAAGAGCTTGACCTTGTAGTCGACTCCAAGGTGTTTAATCAAATATAAGCACATTAATTAAGACGAATTTATTTTTAATCATGGGAGAGAACACATGGCCGGAGAAATACAATCACCTCCGCTTAATGAGAAAAAGTCAAAACGTAAGTTAGCACTGATCCTCGCAACTCTCTTATTTGTTTTTGTCGGGTTGGGTTACTTCGCCTATTGGCTTATTTCATTACGTCATTATCAAGCGACTGATGATGCTTACGTTGTGGGTAATCAGGTACAAGTGATGGCCCAGATCACCGGTAGCGTAACCGCCATTTATGCCGATAATACCGATTTCGTTCAACAAGGCGATATTTTGCTACGTTTAGACTCTATTGATGCGGAACATGCTTTTGAACGAGCGAAAAATACCTTGGCTAATAATGTCAGACAAACTCACCAAACCATTATTGATAATGAAAAACTACTGGCTAACATTGAGCTCAAACAAACGGCATTACAACAGGCTCAAGATGATTTAAAACGACGTGAACATCTGGGACTCACAGGTGCTATCGCCAAAGAAAATCTGATTCATTCCCGCAATAGCGTACAAATGGCAAAATCTGAGCTAAATGTCGCCCGACAACAATATTATGCCAACAAAGCACTAGTTATAGACACCCAATTAGATCAACAACCTGCGATTAAACTGGCCGCTTCCCAGCTCCGCGATGCATGGTTAACCTTACAGCGCACCCAGATTGTAGCGCCGGTAACAGGCTACGTTTCACGCCGCAGTGTTCAAGTAGGCTCACAAATAAAAAATAGTGCTCCACTGATGGTTATCGTACCCGCTGACCAACTTTGGGTCGAAGCTAACTTCAAAGAAGTTCAACTTGCCAATGTGCGTATTGGTCAACCTGTAACCCTGATTAGCGATTTCTATGGTAGTGATGTCACTTATAAAGGCCGGATCGTAGGTCTTGATATGGGTACTGGCAGCGCATTTTCTTTACTACCAGCACAAAACGCCACCGGCAACTGGATCAAAGTGGTTCAACGTTTGCCTGTCCGTGTTGAACTAGAAACACAGAAGCTTATTGATCATCCTTTACGCATCGGTTTATCCATGCACGCCACTGTCGATACTCGAAATCGGAATGGACTGGTGCTTGCCGACACTCCTCGTAATGGCATTGTTTATGAAACCAACGTCTTGTCTTACAACACTGGAGAAATTGATCGGCTAATTAACGAAATCATTCAAGTTAATACCAGTCAAAATAAGTGAGGTTAACATGCTAAAAGAGCCATTATCAGGAGCCAAACTTGGCTGGCTAACCCTGGCTTTAGCATTAGCCGCTTTTTTACAAATATTGGACCTAACTATTGCTAACGTCGCAATATCGACGATTGCCGGAGACTTGGGTTCATCAGTATCGCAGGGGACCTGGGTTATTACCTCATTTGCTGTTGCTAACGCGATCTCTATCCCATTAACAGGCTGGTTAGCAAAACGATTCGGGGAAGTCCGGGTTTTCTTAATTTCAATGCTACTGTTTGTGATAACTTCTTGGTTGTGCGGTATTGCCAATAGCCTGGAAATGTTGATTATTTCCCGCGTCCTGCAAGGTATCTCAGCCGGACCAATTATGCCCCTTTCGCAAAGTTTGCTACTCAACAACTATCCTCCACTAAAACGCAATATGGCATTGGCACTGTGGTCAATGACTATCGTTATCGCTCCAGTTTGTGGTCCGATACTCGGCGGTTGGATCAGCGACAACTACCATTGGGGATGGATCTTTCTCATCAACGTTCCGGTTGGCTTTGCCGCCATTGCTATCACCTGGATGCTGTTAAAAGACCGGGAAACTAAAATAACGGCTAGGTCAATTGATATCGTAGGGCTAATTTTATTGGTCATCGGTGTTGGTTGTTTTCAGCTATTGCTTGATAGAGGAAAAGAGCTTGATTGGTTCAACTCAACAGAAATTATTGCATTAGCCATTATCGCGGTTATTGCCATAACTTTCCTGATCATCTGGGAATTCACCGATGATGATCCGATCATTGATTTATCACTATTTAAATCACGTAATTTTACTATCGGTACTTTATGTATCAGTTTGGCTTTCCTACTCCATATAGGCACTCTGGTTTTGCAACCTCAACTATTGCAAATGGTATTGGGTTATACAGCCACTTGGGCAGGATTAGTCATGGCTCCATTAGGGATAGTGCCAATAATGCTCGTTCCACTCATTGGTCGTTTTAGTTCAAAAATTGATATGCGTTATTTAGTTATGTTTAGCTTTATCATTTTTGCACTCTGTTTCTTTTGGAGAACTAATACCTTTGAGATATCAATGGATTTTGCCACGGCTGCTTGGCCACAATTTATTCAGGGCTTTGCTATCGCCTGTTTAATTATGCCACTAACAGCCATTATATTATCTGATGTTGAACCCGCTAAAATCGCCTCTGCGGGCAGTTTATTTAACTTTTTACGCACGCTGGCAACATCCGTGGGTACTTCCATTACCACGACCATGTGGTCCCGTCGCGAAGCTGTCCATCATGTCCAGTTAACTGAATCGATAACTCCCCATAATCCTATTGCCCAACAAGCCTATGAGAAAATGGAACAATTAGGGATGTCACACGCCCAAGCCAGTCACTCTCTGGCACGTGAAATCACTAATCAGGGATTGATTATTGCTGCTAATGAAATTTATTGGCTATTTGGTTTTATTTTTCTGATCTTGCTGATCTTTATCTGGCTGGCAAAACCCACCGTCGGAGAAAAGAAATAACACTAGAAATAACACTATGATAAATAAAAAAATAAGCTTAAAAACAAAACTATCGATAAATAATCAAAGAACCCATTTAGCACTCTTTCCAATGAAACTTAATCAAAATAGCACCTTATCAAGGCGCTATTTTGTCGTCTTATAGAACATGTTTTTTCATCACCCAAACACCGATCAATCTCCGGCTGTTTCAGATGTTTTGGCACATCAAAAAGAATTTAAACGCGGGGGTGTCCGTCTCATCGTGATACGCATAGCCTAATGCATCAAGATGACGCTTAAAACGCACTGCCGCTCCTGACAATTCAAATGCGGCTAACACCCGGCCATAATCTGTACCGTAATTGCGATAATGGAATAACGTAATATTCCAGTGAGTTCCCAAAGTTTGGAGGAACTTTAGTAAAGCCCCCGGTGATTCAGGAAATTCAAAACTAAACAAACGCTCTTTCAATGGCTTAGATGGACGACCGCCGATCATATAGCGAACATGTAATTTCGCCATCTCATCATCTGAAAGATCGGCAACCTGATACCCTGCGGTACGCAATTCCTCGATAATTTCCCGTCGTTCTATCTCACCCCGACTCAGGCGAACACCAACGAAAAGACAAGCCTGATCAGGATCTGCATCCGTATAACGATAATTAAACTCTGTTACCACCCGATCGCCCAATTTCTGGCAAAAACTCAGGAAACTCCCTTTCTGTTCAGGAATAGTCACTGCCAGCAATGCTTCCCGCTGCTCGCCCAATTCACAACGCTCAGAGACATAACGTAACCCGTGGAAGCTTACGTTAGCGCCAGAAAGAATATGTGCCAGTCGTTCACCTTTAAGCTGATGCTGCTGAACATATTTTTTCAATCCAGCGAGTGCCAATGCACCGGATGGCTCAGCAATCGCACGCACATCCTCGAACAGATCTTTTACCGCAGCACAAATAGCATCACTATCTACCGTGATAACATCATCCACATATTGCTGACACAAACGAAATGTTTCATCACCGATACGCTTAACAGCAACGCCTTCAGCAAACAAGCCAACTCGTGGTAAGTCTACCGGATGTCCAGCCTCCATTGCTGCTTTCAGACAAGCTGAATCTTCCGCTTCTACCCCAATAATTTTAATTTCTGGCATCAGTTGCTTAATCAATACAGCAACACCAGCAATCAAACCACCCCCACCAACAGGTACAAAAATTCGATCCAGACGCACATCCTGTTGCAAAAGTTCCATCGCCAGTGTTGCCTGACCTGCGATTACAGCAGGATGATCAAACGGAGGAACAAAGGTATAGCCCTCCTGTTGTGCCATTTCTATCGCTTTAGCTTTAGCCTCATCAAAATTAGCACCATACAACAGAGCCTTACCACCGAAATTCCGGACTGCATCGACTTTAATCTCCGCGGTAGTGACCGGCATAACAATCAGAGAGTTAATTCCCAAACGATTAGCAGAAAGTGCAACCCCCTGAGCATGGTTACCGGCTGACGCGGTAATCACTCCCCGGTTTTTTTGTTCCTCAGTCAAACTCGCAATCATGGCATACGCACCACGGAGCTTGAAACTGTGAACAGGTTGCCGATCTTCCCGCTTTACCAAAATAGTATTTCCCAAGCGGGCAGAAATTTTCTCCATTTCCTGCAAAGGAGTCACCTGAGCAACTTCATAAACAGGCGCGCTTAATGCTGCTTTCAAATACTCTGCACCGTTTGGTGAGGAAGTTAAGGGAAGAAATGCAGCCATACGATTATCCCCCTAACTTAGATTTATCACGGACAGCACCTTTATCCGCACTGGTCGCCAATGAAGCATAAGCTCTCAGGGCAAACGATACCTGACGTTCACGAGTTTTCGGCGTCCACGATTGATCACCGCGGGTAAATTCCACTTCTTTACGGGTAGCAAGTATCCTTTCATCTACATCAAGTCTAATTTTCCGTAGGGGAATATCAATATCAATAATATCGCCATCTTGCACCAAACCGATTAGCCCACCATTAGCCGCTTCGGGAGAAACATGGCCGATCGACAAACCCGAAGTACCACCAGAGAAACGGCCATCGGTAATCAATGCACAGCTTTTGCCTAGCCCCATAGATTTTAGATAAGTCGTCGGATACAACATTTCCTGCATGCCAGGCCCACCTTTTGGCCCTTCATAACGAATGACCACCACATCACCAGCAACGACTTTTCCACCCAAGATCGCATCAACCGCATCTTCCTGACTTTCGTAAACTTTAGCTGGCCCACGGAACGTCAGACTGCCCTCATCAACCCCAGCGGTTTTTACAATACAACCATCTATAGCCAAATTACCAAATAGAACAGCAAGACCACCATCCCGACTATAGGCATGTTCAATGTCGCGAATACACCCTTCTACACGGTCAGTATCCAACGAAGACCAGCGACAATCTTGTGAAAAAGCCTGAGTAGTACGGATACCCGCAGGGCCTGCCGAATACATCTCCTTCACTGACTCATCTACCGTCTGCATCACATCGTATTGATTAAGCGTTTGTAACAAATCCAGACCCAAAACATTTTTAACCTGACAATTCAACAAACCCGCTCTATCCAGCTCACCTAAAATACCAATCACACCACCAGCACGATGAACATCTTCCATATGGTATTTTTGTGTACTCGGTGCAACTTTACATAAATGAGGGATCTGACGAGACAAACGATCAATATCTGCCATAGTGAAATCAACCTCCCCTTCCTGCGCCGCAGCCAGTAAGTGAAGTACAGTATTCGTTGACCCCCCCATTGCAATATCCAACATCATCGCATTTTCAAATGCGGCTTTCGTTGCAATACTACGCGGCAGAGCACTGTCATCATTTTGTTCATAATAACGCTTAGTCAACTCAACAATGCGCTTGCCTGCATTCAGAAACAGCACTTTACGATCTGCATGAGTAGCCAGTAATGAGCCATTCCCCGGTTGAGACAAACCCAGTGCTTCTGTAAGACAATTCATAGAGTTAGCAGTAAACATGCCTGAGCAAGAACCGCAGGTTGGGCAAGCTGAGCGCTCAATCTGATTGCTATCCTCATCACTGACCTTCGGGTTCGCGCCTTGGATCATGGCATCGATCAGATCCAATTTAATAATCTGATCTGACAATTTAGTTTTACCTGCCTCCATAGGGCCACCGGAAACAAAAATCGCCGGAATGTTCAGACGTAGTGCTGCCATCAGCATTCCTGGGGTAATTTTGTCACAATTGGAAATACACACCATAGCGTCCGCACAATGTGCATTCACCATATATTCAACAGAATCAGCGATCAATTCACGTGACGGCAGAGAATAGAGCATACCACCATGCCCCATTGCGATACCGTCATCCACCGCTATAGTATTGAACTCTTTTGCAACACCGCCTGATGCTTCAATCTGTTCCGCAACCAATTTACCTAAGTCCCGCAAATGAACATGCCCTGGAACAAACTGAGTAAATGAGTTAACTACTGCAATAATCGGTTTACCGAAATCTGCATCGGTCATCCCTGTCGCACGCCATAAAGCGCGAGCTCCTGCCATATTGCGGCCATGAGTCGTAGTGGCAGAACGGTACTTAGGCATTATCTTCACTCCCGTGTTATCAAAACAGGCGGGGAACGAACCGCCTGTTAAATTATTTATATACCCGTCATCTTTCAAGTTGCCTCTTTGTTGGCTGCACTCACTCACCCCGGTCACATCGTTCTCTATGCTCCCGGGGATTCGCTCCCTTGCCGTCGCGATCCATCTTGAAATCCATTGGGTATAGTTCTATTAAGGATTGACTGGATCTAACCAGCCCCATTTATCATCTGTCGTGCCATCAAACAAGCCAAAGAAAGCTTGTTGAATTTTTTTGGTAATAGGCCCACATCGACCGATACCAACCTGAATATCATCAACACTGCGAACGGGTGTGATTTCAGCCGCTGTACCAGACATAAAAACTTCATCAGCCAAGTACAGTGATTCGCGCGACAATACCTGTTCACGCACTTCCAGACCTAAATCTTTCGCCAGTTTGATAATGGCATCACGAGTAATTCCTGGTAATGCAGCGGAGGTAAATGGTGGGGTAAATAATACGCCATCTTTTACTTCAAATAGATTTTCACCCGCCCCCTCAGAGATATAACCAGAAACATCCAGTGCAATACCTTCCTGATACCCACGACGACGAGCTTCACTACCCACTAAAAGCGAAGACAGGTAGTTACCACCGGCTTTAGCCGCAGTTGGCATTGTGTTTGGTGCCGCACGATTCCATGAAGAAACCATCGCATCGATTCCTTGATCTAATGCGCCTTCTCCCAAATAAGCTCCCCACGGAAAGGCGGCAATAATGACATCAGTTTTATAACCGGCGGGTGGATTAACTCCCATGCCAACATCACCGATAAAGACCAATGGACGTATATAAGCGCTGACTAAATTATTTTTACGAAGAGTTGCCCGACACGCCTCCATTAATTCATCGACACTCAGGTTCAACGGCATACGATAAATCTTTGCTGAGTCATGTAAACGCTGCATATGCTCACGATGGCGGAAAACCACTGGCCCTTTATGAGAGTCATAGCAGCGAATTCCCTCAAAAACAGATGTACCATAATGCAAAGCATGGGACATTACGTGAACTTTAGCATCTACCCAAGGAACCATCTCACCATTGAACCAAATGTAATCGGATTGCTTCGTCATTCTCTTATCCCTTTATTTCTACGTTATGCACGTATGAGTTGTGATTTTTGTTGCAGGATCTTGACGCCAGCGACATCCACTAATTTAGTCAGTTGTGAAGACAACAAATTAACCGGTTTTTGGCTGGCAACAATTAATTCGATATTAACATTATCGCCATCCATTGTTTGATCCATATTCATGGAACATATCTGAAATCCACGATGACGCGTTACCCGTAAGATACGCTCTAATATTTCAGGACGGAAACGAGCATGGATTGCAAGTTGATGCTGCATCATAATGATTTCTCCAACATAGTTTCATTGCTTGCACCGGGAGGAACTAACGGCCAAACGTTCTCTAATTCCTCAATAGATACCTGTAATAAATAGGGGCCCTTACTGCTGAATAATGCATTCAGCGCTTCATCAATCTGTGATTTATCAGTGATATGTTGCCCAGGAATACCAAAAGCTTTCGCTAATGTGACAAAATCGGGGTTATCTGTTAATGTCGTTTCACTATATCGCTTATCAAAAAACAGCTCCTGCCATTGCCGCACCATTCCCAATCGCTGGTTATCCAACAATAAAATTTTTACGGGTAATTGCTTGCGTTTAATTGTCCCCAATTCTTGGACATTCATCATGAAAGAGCCATCTCCAGAGACACAAATCACCATATCTTCCGGTCGAGCAATCTGAGCACCAATTGCAGCAGGGATACCAAATCCCATCGAGCCCAATCCACTAGATGTAATGAAATTTTCAGGCCCATCAAAAGTCATATGCTGAGCTGTCCACATTTGATGCTGTCCAACATCAGTAGTAATAACCGTATTAAATGTTTTACGATCTGAAACTTGCTTCAATAACCAAGGCGCATAGATACTCTCCCCCTGATGGTCATAACACCAAGGATATTCAGCTTTCAGATACTTAACTTCCTGTTGCCAGGGCATAATTGACAATGGCTGTTGCAAACGGGGCAATAATACCTTCACATCCCCCAGTAACGACACATGGGCCTGACGTAATTTACCCAATTCTGCCGGATCGATATCCAGATGAATGATTTTTGCACACGGAGCAAAAGTATTAAGTTTGCCAGTCACACGATCATCAAAACGAGCACCTACAGCAATCAACAAATCACATGACTGAACGGCAAGATTAGCCGCTTTCGAACCATGCATCCCAAGCATTCCCAGATAACATGGATGTTCTGAATCGGCAGCCCCTAAGCCTTTCAACGTAGAAGCAACCGGCATACCGGTTTCCACAACAAAATCTCGCAGAACAGAAACTGCTTGAGACATCCCTACCCCACCACCGACATACAACACTGGCTTTGCCGCAACCGCAATCATTTTCCGAGCTTGTTCTAATTCACTTTCCGAGCGGGGCTCCTTTTGCTCAACGGGTACCAAATGTGGTACCAAATTTCCCTCTTTCAACTGAATATCTTTAGGAATATCAACCAAAACTGGGCCAGGTCGACCACTAGTGGCAATAGAAAAGGCTTCCGCCATAATTTGAGGTAAATCTTCCAGTGTGTCCACTAAGAAACTGTGTTTGGTACAAGCAAGGGAGAGACCTAAAACATCAACTTCTTGGAAGGCATCAGTTCCAATCAATTCAGAACCAACCTGACCAGTGATAGCAACAATAGGAACAGAATCTAACAATGCATCGGCTAATCCAGTGATTAAGTTTGTTGCTCCCGGTCCCGATGTAGCGATACAAACTCCCGGCTTACCACTGGCTCTCGCATAACCGATTGCAGCCATAGCGGCCCCCTGTTCATGCCGACAAAGCAAATGCTCCACACCACCATCGTACAAAGCATCATAAACCGGCATGATCGTACCACCAGGGTAGCCAAAAACCTTATCAACCCCCTGCGTTCGTAATGCCTTTACAATCCACTGCGCCCCGTTCATTTTTCATATCCCCTGTGTTTACCCTGTGAGACAAGATTCTGTTCTGTTGTATGTTTCCGTCTCTACCGGATTTTGCTTGTCGAAAAAAAACCCCCGCGCCTTTCGGTGCGGGGGTCTTCGAGAGATCTGGCTGTTCTTCTAAGCCTTTCTTCGTCCAAGTGCAGCCCCGCACGGTGGGATAATAATCACCACCACGCTGACAATAATTAGGCTAATCACTAGGACAAATATGTTCATAATCTTGGTCGTTTAATTCGTTTGTTTAATCTATATTTAAGAGTTATCACGTTCTTCATAGCTTGACAATATTTATTTTGTTTTATTACTCGATATAAAAAAATACTGTTTATTTTCAATTAAATACTTGTCATATGGATTATTTATCCAGTAAACAGACCGATTTAAGTGATAAAAACTAACTGATTAGATATAAACAAAACAACACATTAATAGATAACATAAAAAACAAATCATCCGACTATAATCAAAAATAAAGAGCTTATTATTAATCACTTTGGTGACAAAAACTTCTCATTAAAAATAAAACATAATGATATAACATATTAAATTTATTCACTGTATAAATATATATAAATTTGAATTAAATTAAACCAATAAAAAATCAATCTAAAAACACAACTAAAATAATAACAAAACCTCAAAATAAGAATATAAAGATAATAGACACAATGATTTAAACACTAAAACAACAAAATTTAAATCAATAAAATCAATAAAATCAATAAAATAAAAATCATTTAATCTAAATTTCAAAATAAAATTTTTACAGTTTCTCAGAAAAATATTTATTAGAGCCGCTTCGCAAAAAAATAATAGAAAACTATTTATTATCTAATTTCAGTCCATCATATACGCTTTCTTACTAAGGAGAATAGGATGGCCCTCGCTGTTATTTATACCAGAGCGACTATAGGTATTCACGCCCCTATTGTTACTGTTGAAGCGCATATTAGTAATGGTTTACCTGGATTAACCTTAGTTGGTTTGCCTGAAACAGCCGTAAAAGAAGCAAGAGATCGTGTCAGAAGCGCGTTGATCAACAGCGGATTTACCTATCCGCCTAAAAGAATCACCGTCAATCTTGCACCCGCAGATCTTCCCAAAGAAGGCGGCCGTTATGATTTGCCGATCGCTATCGCTATTCTAGCCGCTTCAGAACAAATACCTACCAATAAACTAAGTCATTACGAATTTCTTGGTGAACTCGCTCTATCCGGGGGTTTACGGAAAGTTAACGGCGCAATTCCAGCCGCACTCAGCGCAGGAGAAGCAGGAAGACAACTTATTCTACCAACAGAAAACGCAATGGAACTGGCAATTTTATCTCAGAATGAAACGTTAATGACAGAACACCTCTTGCATATCTGCCACTTTCTTCAGGGAGAACAACAACTGCTGACAGCACCAATTCAACATGAATCCTTAACAGAACCATCACAACCGGATCTTCAGGATATTATTGGCCAGGAACAAGCAAAACGCGCCCTAGAAATCACAGCAGCAGGCGGGCATAATCTTTTGCTACTTGGCCCACCAGGGACAGGAAAAACAATGTTGGCAAGCAGACTATGTAGTCTATTACCACCATTAACAAACAAAGAGGCCCTTGAGGTTGCCGCTATCAATAGCTTGGTGGATACCTACCTTCCACCTGAACGATGGCATACACGCCCATTTAGAGCGCCTCATCACAGTTCTTCAATGGCAGCTCTGATCGGCGGCGGTGGACTTCCAAAACCTGGTGAAATTTCACTTGCTCACAACGGCGTGCTATTTCTAGATGAACTACCTGAATTTGAACGCAGAGTCCTTGATGCTCTCAGAGAACCGCTGGAATCAGGGGAAATAATTATCTCCCGAGCCAGAGCAAAAGTTTGTTTTCCTGCCCAAGTTCAATTGATAGCAGCAATGAATCCTAGCCCTACAGGCTATCATCAGGGCATTAACAATCGAAGTAGTCCTCAGCAAATACTTCGATACCTAGCAAAACTTTCTGGTCCTTTCTTGGATCGTTTTGATCTCTCAATTGAAGTTCCTCTGTTACCCATTGGAACATTGAGCAGCCCTCTTAGATCAAGCGAAAGCAGTAAAGATGTAAGATTAAGAGTGCTGGCAGCGCGAGAAATACAACTGAAACGCTGTGGAAAAATTAATGCTCATCTAAATAGTAAAGAGACAGAGGCATTTTGTAAGCTCAAACCTAACGATGCTGTATTTCTAGAACAAACGCTAATAAAACTAGGGCTTTCAATCCGAGCATGGCATAGAATTCTGAAAACATCCCGGACACTGGCCGACTTAGAAGAAAAAAAAGAGATAGAAAAACCACATATCATGGAAGCCTTAAGCTACCGCAGTATGGACAGGTTATTAATACAATTACAAAAACAATCGGGTTAGCAATGAAAAAGGGGCAAAGCCCCTATATTCACAATTTATGATGATATTAATCATCAGCGTCGGTATAGTCATCAGAAGCATCGATCTGGGGCTTACCGCCTGAAAGAGTATGAAAACGTTTTGGACGCCTAATCCTTGCAAGATATTTGGTCCATACTTTTTCTTCTATTGTCACAGGCTGCCGTTCACCCCGGCAAACAGCAACAAACAGCTCTTCTACTTCTGTTTGAGGCTCGCGTTTACCAAGATCTAACTCATTGAACGCAAAACCATGGCGCTCTAGCAATTGCGCCTCTTTAATGGTGAAATCGCCATGGCGGGAGAATCCGCGAGGGTAATTTTTGTTATCAAAAAAACGATTAGTCGTGATGAAGCTTTCGGCCATCTGACACACTCCTAATTCTAGTACTGTTACTATCATGACAATTATGGCGCGGAGTATTAGATAGGCCTGGCGTTCTGTAAAACAAAAAATTTAAATCTTAACGATAAATATTATTGGAGATATATGTGGACACTGAATTACTGAAAACCTTCTTGGAAGTCAGTAAAACTCGTCACTTTGGGAGAGCGGCCGAATCACTGTACCTGACGCAATCAGCCGTTAGCTTTCGCATACGCCAACTAGAAAATCAATTAGGTACTCATCTTTTCACTCGCCACCGCAATAACATCCGTCTTACAGCAGCAGGCGAGCGCCTTATTCCCTATGCAGAATCACTGATGAGCACCTGGCAATTGGCTAAAAAAGAGATAATGCATGCTTCTCAACATACTGAATTAACAATTGGTGCCACTGCATCACTATGGGAAGCATATTTAACTTCCTGGTTACAAGACTTCTATAAAAAACATCAGGAATTAAGATTGGAATCCCGAGTTTCTACACGGCAATCCCTTGTTAAGCAGCTTCATTCACGTGAGTTAGATCTGTTGATTACTACCGAACCGCCCAAAATGGATGAGTTCCAAAGCCTATTATTAGGAAATATTCGCTTGAAGTTATTAACAACAGAAGAAAATCTGAAATACCAAATTAAAAATTACATCAAACTAGAATGGGGAGCTGATTTCCATCATCAGGAACAACGGATTTTAAAAAGTGAGCAGTTACCCACCATCACAACCACTTCAGCACATATAGCCCGCCAACTGCTCAATAGCGTAAGAGGAGCCGCCTTCCTACCAATACACTGGCAAAATGAATATCCAGAGTTGATCTCCTATCCAAATACTGAACTAATTGAACGCCCATTATATGCCATATGGCTACAAAAAAATGATCAGCAAGCATTCATCCAACAGCTATTAAAAATACCTATCATACATACTTCTACAAGAGGTTAAGAAGCATCCATGTAAATCATTTAATCAGCAAATATATGTTCTGCAAAATTTATGGATAGCAATACTATACGAAAACAGGGATGAAAATAGTAAGGGAGAAAGAAATTTCAGATCGAGCATTAAGGTGGGATTACTTTTGCTATATTCCCACATATAGCTCCCTATTTACCAAGTACTCCTTACGTATAGTATAACCTGAATCAGACGTAATGTTCCCACCTTATCGTTTTAGGTATCCTTTCCTTCAAACCGAGCTTTTCTTAAGAAGAAAACTTTCACAATCAAAATATTAGCTAAGATCCATTCGTACATATCCTCCAGACACTTAGTTCAGAAGGACTTTAACTAACCCGAATTCTGGATAAGAAATTGACGGGGAGCCTGTTCCAGGAGCAAAGTTTTGGTGAACGCATAAAACAGCTCCAGGGAGGAACAGGCTATGAATAAGTTAGTTGAAATTTTCTGTAATGTCGATGATTTTTGCCGCTTTTTCATCCCCCAATGGGCGCAGTTTTGTCTCGATAACGGATACCATCTGCGCCGCAGGCAAGATTACATGTATCCCAGTGAAATCATGACCATTTTGATCCTCTTTCACATGTCACATTACCGTAATTTTAAAGCTTTCTATTTGGAATCCCTCTGGAAATACCATCACAACGATTTTTCTACCTTGCTCAGTTATACCCGTTTTATCAGTGGCGCCCCTTCCGTTTTGGTGCCTCTACTCAATTAAAAGGAGAACCAACAGGGATAGCTTTTATTGATTCCACGAGTTTGCTCGTTCCGTATTCCTCGCCATCTCCATAAGGTTTTTAAGGGAGTTGCAAAACGAGGAAAAACCTCAATGGGATAGTTTTGCGGTTTCAAGTTACACATGATTGTTAACCATCAGGGCGAAATTTTGGCGCTTAAAGTGACCGCCGGGAATGTGCATGATCGGGAGCCTGTTCGCGAATTAACAAAAAAATTAACAGGTTCTCTTTACGGAAATAAAGGTTATCTAGACCAAAAACTGGCAGATAATTTAGCCAAAACCGGCATCACTTTCATCACGAAAAAGCGCCGCAACATGAAAGCGCGTGTGCTGGCCGAGTGGGATAAAACAATGTTATTAAGGCGTTTTATTATCGAAACGATTAATGGGCAATTAAAAACCCTTTCTCAGATAGAGCATTCGCGTCACCGAAGCATAAAAGGATTTCTGTTGACCGTGTTAGGTGGGATGATTGCGTACTGCCTTGAATGGAAGAAACCATCACTGAAAGTTTTCTACTCAGAAGAAGATTTCCCTGTGACAACTTAAACGGAATTCGGGTTAATTAACCTGAGGTTTGCTTAAGAAGGGAACTAAGTGCCTGAGGCACGATCAAAGTTTTTATCAAAGAAAACAAAATCGTGGAGATCCTTAGGCATGTCTAATTTGGAAGAACTTTACTGCTGCGTCGATGATTTTGCCAGAAATTTATTCCTCTCTGGCATCAACAGTTAATTGAAAATGGCTTGCTCAAACGTCGCCGCGAAGCTTCCCTTTCTCTCAGTGAAGTCATGACGCTCCTCATTTTATTCCACATGAAGCCATTATCGTGATTTTAAAACGTTTTATATTCAGCATGTCAAACACTATCTTAAGACCGATTTTCCCCAGTTGGTCAGCTACACCCAGATGTTAACCTTGAAACAAAGAGCGCTCATTCCCCTCTGTGCTTTTCTTTCGTCACGCAAGGCTGAAACCCCGGGGATCGCTTTTATTGATTCAACCAAAATTGCCGTTTGTCACCACCTCCGTATTCCCCGTCATCGCGTATTTGAGGGCGTCGCACAGCGAGGGAAAACGAGTACAGTCTGGTTTTATGGCTTTAAACTTCATCGGGTTATCAATGATTGTGGTGAACTTCTGGCAGTGAAGTTGACCTCAGGAAATAAGGATGATCGCCATCCCGTCAAAGCGCGGGTACAAGGGTTAACCGGATGTGGCGATAAAGGGTATTTGTCACAGGCCTTATGCAATGAACTGGAAGCAGAAGGAATAACGTTAATCACTCATGTCCGTAATAACATGAAGGCAAAAGAATTATCTCTCTGGGATAAGCTGATGTTAAGAAGGCGATTTTTGATAGAAACTGTCGTGGATCAGCTCAAAAATATTTCTCAGATAGCGCATTCAAGACACCGCAGTCAGCTCGGGTTTTTGTTGGAAATCGTCGCTGGCTTAATTGCTTATACATTCCAACCTAAAAAACCGAGCTTGAATTTACGAGATTGTGATATCGCTATTTTTAAACGAAGCTGAGGTTAATTAGTTAGAAAGAAAGATTTTATTGCTATAAGGTCGAATAACATTGAGAACTGAAAAATGTGTAACAACATCAATGGTGAATTCAAATCGATGGCAACATTGGCTTTACGAACCAGACAATATTTGGGAACAAATTTTCCAAGTGAGATCATTTCTAGAGAAAAGGTTCGCATAAGGAGATTTTTAGTGTAACGGCAAATCCGTTTTTTTACAAAGTTCCATTAGGAAAAAGGCGCTGACCAAAAAGCCAACGCCTTATCAATAATCTAATCCAAATAGCATATATGGATCATCAATTTATTATGAACTACCTTAGTTGCCATTTAGCTTATAACTGGCAGGGGCGGAGAGACTCGAACTCCCAACACCCGGTTTTGGAGACCGGTGCTCTACCAATTGAACTACGCCCCTAAATTAAGGTGGCGGTGCGGACGGGGCTCGAACCCGCGACCCCCGGCGTGACAGGCCGGTATTCTAACCAACTGAACTACCGCACCACCGAATTCTCTTTGATTTACATCGCTGTTACGACATAAAACTTAAATATCAAGCTTGGCAGCTTACAAACGGCTTTCCTGCCGTTTGCCCTTCGGGCCGTCGCTATCCGCGACGTTCAAATCCGTTCTCGACGGAGTTGCCCTACTCGCTACCATTACGCCTTATGTCATGCTGTCCATCACATAAAGCTAAAATTAAAGCCTGGCAGTGTCCTACTCTCGCATGGGGAGACCCCACACTACCATCGGCGCTACGGCGTTTCACTGCTGAGTTCGGCATGGGGTCAGGTGGGACCGCCGCG